>CAKSSZ010000183.1 GCA_934489915.1 uncultured Clostridia bacterium
TTTTACATTACTCTTACTCATATGACAGAAAGCGGAGAATTGTTCGATGGTCATGGATTCATGCAGGTGTTCTTTCATGATGCGTACAATTTCGGTATATGCGCTGGCGCTCCCGGAATGAATTCTGTTTTGATCGGCAGTAATGGAGGACAACTCCGCCAGAAGCAGCTCCAGTCTGCTTAACTGCTTACGAACCCCCGGTTTATCTATGATTTGATCCACCAAAATTCCCCGGTGGGAAAAAACCCGCTCATTTTCTGTCATCCAATCTTCAATCAATTCACGCTGCGCCGGATTTAAGCAGTAACAGCCGCTTATTTCCCGGGGCATCCGTTCGGCATGAAAGGAAAAAATGATCAGCTCCGGCGATGTGCCGCCTTCTCCCCAGATACGGTGAAATTCCATAGGAGGATGGATCATACACTGACCGCTCTCCAGGGCGTAAATCCGTTCTTCGGCGGTGATTCCAACCTTGCCGGTGTTTACATATACCAGTTCATAAAAATCATGACTTTCTCCGTCAAAGTAAAAATCCGGTCTGTATTTTTTCCGAAACGCAGAAACCAATGCGGTCACATCAATTTCTCTCGGCAAAATACATTTTGGGTAAACAGTCATACAAAACGCATCTCCTTTGAGCCAAATTCAAAGAAATTGGAACTCATTCTCTATATTCATTTTCAATCGGCTATGATATGATTATAACAGAATCCTGCAATACTGTCAAGGGAGAGATGAATGATGAAAGAAAAAATTAAAATCGGTATGATGGGGTTTGGACAGCGCGGCGTCAGTTTGTTAAAGGATGCCATTTTACCTCGTGATAACGTGGTGATATCCGCCGTGTGCGACTGTTATGCAGACCGGACGGAAGCGGCTGCGAAGCTGGTGCGGGAAGCCGGCCGGCCGGAGCCGCTGCAAACCCAGGATTGGCATGATTTATTAAAGCTTGATATTGACGCAGTGGTGATTGCTACCTCTTGGGAATCTCATATTTCCTGTGCTGTGGCATTTATGGAAGCAGGGATCTATGTTGGAATGGAGGTGGGCGGCGCTTATTCTGTGCGGGAATGCTGGAGACTGGTAGAAGCCTATGAACGAACCGGTGTGCCGTGCATGATGCTGGAGAATTGCTGCTACGGCAGAGAAGAAATGGCGCTGACAGTAATGAAAGAGCAGAATGTTCTGGGTACTCTGGTGCATTGTCGGGGCGGTTATCAGCATGATTTGCGGGATGAGGTTTCCTATGGGAAGGAAAACCGTCATTACCGTCTGCGCAATTATTTGCATCGGAACAGTGAATTTTACCCCACCCATGAATTGGGACCTATTGCCCGTTTGCTGGATATTAACCACGGGAACCGGATGATTCAATTGTCATCGGTTGCCAGTAAGGCAGAGGGACTTCACAGCTTTATTGCGTCGGACGAAAAAGCCAATAAGGAATTGTTAAAAGAGCGTTTTGCCCAGGGGGATATTGTTACAACAACCATTACCTGCGCCGGCGGCGAAACCATCGTGCTGTCGCTGGATACCACCTTACCCAGAGCGTATAGCCGGGGGCTGGAGGTGCATGGAACCAAGGGTATGTACTGTGAAGATAATTATTCGGTATTTTTGGATGATCAGCACCGGGATTTTCATTTTAAGTGGAAAGAAAAGTGGGGAAATGCGGAAGAGTTCTTTACCAAATATGAACATCCGGTTTGGAAGCATTATAAAGAAGAGGGAATCCGGAACGGTCATGACGGCATGGATTGGCTTGTTTTTTCCGCATTTTTTGATGCGGTAGCAAATGAAACGGAGGCACCCATTGACGTTTATGACGCAGCGGCCTGGATGTGCATCACACCCCTTTCCGAGCAGTCCATTGCCATGGGAGGTACACCTGTTGCCATTCCTGATTTTACAAGCGGAAAATGGTTGGAAAAATAGTCAAAAAAAGAGGAAAAAGCAATCTCTATGTGGAATGATAAATATTTGGAAGGTTGTGATGAAAAATGGATTTGACTTTAGTTGTAATGGCAGCCGGTATGGGGAGCCGTTTCGGCGGCTTAAAACAAATGGCACCGATGGGGCCGGAAGGGCAGGCAATTCTGGACTTTTCAATTTATGACGCAGCTCATGCCGGATTTACCAAAGCAGTATTTGTGATCAAAGAAGAAATGCAGGAAGAATTTGACCGTACTGTTGGAGAACGTGCCCGGAAATGGCTCCAGGTAGAATATGCCTACCAAAAGCCGGATACATTTTTAGAGGGGGCATACCCGGAAGGGAGAACCAAGCCTTGGGGAACGGCACATGCAGTACTGTGTGCAAAGCCATATGTGACCACCCCCTTTGCGGCGATTAATGCAGATGATTTTTATGGAAAAACAGCGTATCAGCTGGTGGCCTCTCACTTAAAGCAAGGGGGCGGCGCTTGCATGGCGGGATATCTGCTGGGAAATACCCTGACGGAGAACGGTACTGTTTGCCGCGGCGTTTGCAAAACTGAAAACGGCCGGCTGGTGAGCGTAACGGAGCATACGGATTTGGATAAAAACAGCGGTTTGCCGGATGATACGGTTGTATCCATGAACTTCTGGGGGCTGCTGCCGGAATTTTTTGACGTGCTGGAAGACGCCTTTCATGCATTCACAAAAAATTTGACGGATCCGATGAAGCAGGAATTATATCTGCCTTTTGTAATTGATCAGCAGCTGTCTTTGGGGCAGGAGGTGCAGGTGTTTGTGACACCCGACCGCTGGCACGGCGTTACCTATCGGGAGGATGCGCCGGAGGTGCAGCGTGCATTAAAACAGTTATGGGAAGAGGGAAATTATATTGGCTTATAGTTTGCAGGAAATTTTAAAAAAATTCTCGATTGACGTAGAAATTTCACCCTATGGAGACGGACACATTAACGACACGTATTTGGCGCAAAGTACCCCTCGCTACATTTTGCAGCGGATCAATACCGATGTGTTCCGCCGGCCGGATCAGGTGATGGAGAATGTGGCCGCAGTGACCGAGCATATGCGGAAAAAGATTGTGGAAGAAGGCGGCGACCCATTGCGGGAAACTCTTATGGTGGTTAAAACCGCTTCCGGGGAGAATTTTTTGCAGGATGGCAAGGACTGTTATCGGGTGTACCGTTTTATTGAAGGCGCCAGAACCTACAATTTGCCGGAAAATCCGGAACAGATGTATCATGCTGCAAAGGCCATCGGCCGGTTTCAAAAGCGTTTGGCTGATTTTCCTGCCGGTAAATTATATGAAACCATTCCGCAGTTTCACGATACTCCTAACCGTGTGGAGCAGCTGAAACAGGCCATTTCTCAAAACCGGGCGGGGCGGCTGGATTCTGTGCAGCAGGAGGTTGCGTTTGCGCTGGAGATGAGCCGGTATGCCTCTTTGATTGTGGATGCGATGAATGCCGGAGAGGTTCCCTTAAGGGTAACCCATAACGATACAAAGCTGAATAACATTATGCTGGATGAAAAAACCGGCGAGGGTGTTTGCGTGATTGAT
>CAKSSZ010000184.1 GCA_934489915.1 uncultured Clostridia bacterium
GAGTGGAAGAGGTGTTTGAATTCACCCTGCCCGACGATATGCCCCATGTATGCTGCGGGTGCTATGCCTGCCTGCACGGAAAGGAGCAAAGCTGCGGCGGTTATGAGGCGCTAAAGCCCATCAATGAAGCCATATCCCAGTCTCAGCTAATTGTGTTTTGCTGCCCGGTCTGGTGCTTTCATGCGCCGGGGCAGATCAAGTCCTTTTTGGATCATTACGGCTACCGGTGGCTGGTTCACCGCCCGGACTTTACCATGCTGCAAAAGCAAGCGGTGATTCTGACCACTGCCGGCGGCGGTGGGTTAAAATCCGCCGCACGGGACGTTCGAGACAGCATGAATTATTGGGGAGTAGCGAGAACCCACGTGGTGACCCATTCGGTTTGGGGCTATTTTTGGAATGATATGCCGGACAAAATGAAACGCAGTCTGGAAAAAAAGCTGGATCGGACGGCTGCCAAGGTGGAGCGGTGTGCCAAGCATTTAAAACCGTCCTGGAAGGTGAAATCCTTGTACCGGATGTTTCGTACCCTACATTTAAAAGGGAAAATGTGGGACATTGACGATGCATATTGGAAGGAGTGTCTAAAACAGTAATGGCGACTGATCGGGATTATTTTCTGTTTATTCTGGAGCAGCTGTCGGATGTGGAGGGGATCACCTATCGCCCGATGATGGGGGAGTATATTCTCTATGACCGGGGGAAAATTGCCGCTTATGTGTGCGATAACCGATTGCTGGTAAAGCCGGTTCCCGCTGCCGAGCGTTTGCTGCCCGGGGCGCCTTACGAGCCGCCCTATGAAGGGGCAAAGCCGATGATCTTGGTGGAGCAGGTGGAGGATCGGGCATTTTTAAAGGAGCTGTTTTGTGCTATGTATGAGGAGCTGCCCGCTCCCAAAAAGAAGCGATAAAGAAAGAAGTGAATGTGCAATGAATTATAAGGTGGTTGACAAAGAAACCTATTACCGCAAGGGCGTATACCGCCATTTTACGGAGGACTGCAAGTGCTCCACCTCCATCACAGCCCGGGTGGATGTGAGCGATTTAAAGCGGTATTCGGAACAAACGGGGACGAAATTTTATATCAATTTTTTGTATCTCCTGGCGAAGGTGTTAAATTCCCGTGACGATTATAAAATGGGCTATCTGTGGCAGACGGACACGTTGATTTGCTATGATAAAATCAATCCGACCCAGTACGTGTTTCATGACGATACAGAAACCTGCACCCCTGTTTATACGGAGTATTTTGAGGATTATGAGACTTTTTACCGGGCATGCAGCGCAGACCTTGAACGGGCGAAGCAAACGAGGGAATACGGTCTGGACATGGCAAACCACCCCAATTGGTTTGACGCCTCCTATATTTCCTGGCTCAGCTATGATTCCTTACAGATTGAGCTGCCGGATGGACATTTGTTTTTTGCGCCGATTATTAACTGGGGCAGGTACCGGGAGGAAAACGGCAGGCTTGTCATGCCGGTTACAGTGCGCCTGAACCACGCCGTAGCTGACGGCTATCTGGTTGCAAGGGTATTCCGCCTGCTGGAGCAGGAAATCAAACAGTTGACTGCCTGACAGCTGCGGCGCAGGAATGCAACCTTACAAATTTTTAAGTTTAAAATCTGTTGGGGAAAGGCCTGTAAGTTTTTTAAATTGCCGACTGAAATGATACTCGTCGTAAAATCCTAAATTATAAGCAATTTCTTTCATACTCATTTCCGGGTAATTCTTCAGCGTAAGAATTGCCTGTTCCATTTTAAAACGAATAGAATACTGGTGAATTGTCATGCCGATTTGTGAATGAAATTTATTTTCGGCTGTTTTGACGGAAACATTGACGCGTTCTGCTAAATCCCGGTTTTTAAAATTTTTTTCAGGATTACTGTGGATTATGTTCTTAATTTGAAATGCTATAGTTTTTTCTTCCGCACAGGCTCGATATTCCGATAATTCGATCAAAAGCAATTCCAGTAATAGATCGGTTTTTTTCTGCTGCTCAGCCAACTTTGCGTTGACAACATCTTGAAAATATTTTTTGATCTGCGGATTGACGCTTGCGTCAATGAAGCTGTCAAGATAAAAAGAGGTGCCGTCCTTTTTTTCAATTCTTTGACATACCTCGTCACCGGGTTCGCAGCTTGCGTGAAAATACATGGTTTTTGCTCCTTTGCTGCATGGGGAAATGCCGTAATGTGTTTCCCCGCCGTTTAAGATCAGCAGCCTGTCCTTTTGCAGCAAATACTTCTCATTATTTTGTCCAATTTCCCATTCACCGGATAGCATATAAATAAAATCATGCTCTTGCATTTTACGCAGCGGATGGGTAAACGGCAGTGCGTAAAAGTTGAAATTTGCTTCGGTGACTCTATGCCTAATCTGACCTGAAAATATACTGATCATAAAAATTCTCCATGTACTTTTTTCTTTATTTTACATCAACCTTTCGCTTTTGTCAATTCCAATTTGCGAGACGATGGAGTATGATAAAAAGGAAAAGAGGCGAAATGATGAGAATTTTTAACAAAGGCTTTCATTTTGGACAGGACGGACCGGGGAACAGACTAGTCTATCATGTCAGCGGCTGCAATATGCATTGTATCTGGTGTTCCAATCCGGAGGGAATGTCGGGAGAAGCAGGAACCGATTGTTCGGTGGAGGAACTGTTATCCGAATGCCAAAGCTGTCGGAAATTGTTTTTTTCCGGAGGCGGCGTTACCTTTACGGGCGGTGAAGCAACCCGTTGTTATTGCGAACTTTTGCCGCTTTTAGAGCATTTGCAGCAGTTGAATATTCATACTGCAATCGAAACAAATGCGACGTCTGCGCATTTGTTGGAGCTGGCTCGGCGGATTGATTATCTGATCATGGATTTTAAACATTATGACAGCAGCCTTTTAAAACAGTATACCGGAATCGGAAATGAACAGATCCAAAAGAATTTTGAAGCTCTTGCAGAATCCGGTCGACAGCTGCATGTAAGGATTCCTTTGATTCACGGGATCAACACACAAAATCCGTATGGATTTGCAGAATATTTTTCCCGGTACAATACTGCCAACACCGTGTTTGAATTTCTTCCTTATCATGAATACGGAAGGAATAAATGGACAGAAAAGTATCAGGTGCAGAACGGTTTTGTTGCAGAGAATGAGCTTCAATTATTTCGGAACATATTTCGCAGATGCCATTTGACCGTGATACAAACCTAAAGCGGGCGATGTCATGGGGAAACTATTATTTTTTTGGTTGCATAGGATAAAGTATGACAAAAATGAAACTTGAGTAAGGGGGACGTATCATGGAGCGAATTTACAAGCCGGGTGAATTAACCAAAATGGCAAAGGCTCTTTATCAGGAGGAACGAAATATTAAGCGGCTGGACGGGTGGTTTTTGGCAAAAGAAACGGAGATGATCTTTGAAGAAAAGTATGCTGATTGCTCGGATGAGGTGAAAAAGGCATACCTTTTGTGTGAGATACTAAAAAATAT
>CAKSSZ010000185.1 GCA_934489915.1 uncultured Clostridia bacterium
CTCTTTATCAGGAAAATTACGGAACGGTGGTAGCACGCCAGGCCGGGGGAAAGGGAGTGAACGTTTCCCGGGCGCTGAACGCCTATCATGCGGAGAATACCGCCTTTGTGGTGGTGGGGGAAGAAAGCCGTGACGCATTTTTGCACTGCTTAATGACCGACGGGGTGCAGTTCCGCCCGCTGATTGTGCAGGGGCGGGTGCGGGAAAATCTGACCATCCACAGCCCCGGCGCACCGGAAACCCGGATCAGCTTTAACGGCTTTCAGCCGGACAGCAGCGTCCTGCTCACCCTCCGGCAAATGCTGCTGCCCCTTTGCACCAGAGATTCCATCATTATTTTTAACGGCCGGATTCCGGAAGGCTTAAAGCGGGACGCTGTGCTTTCCTTTCTGGAAGGGGTCAAGGAGACGGGCGCACGGCTCGTGATTGACTGCAACTCCTTGCAAATGGAGGATTACCTCCGGCTCAAGCCCTTTTTAATGAAGCCGAACGAGCAGGAAATCGCCGCCTTTGCCGGGCGGCGGATCAATCGGGAGGAGGCGTTCCCTTACGCCGAGCAACTGTGTCAAGGTGGCATTGAGCATGTATTAATTTCCTTTGGAGCAGAGGGAATGGCATATGTGGGGAAGGCCGGCCGCTATCGGGTGGACGTCCCCCCTATCACCCCCGTCTCCACCGTAGGCGCCGGAGACAGTACCGTAGCAGGGTTTGTGTATGGCATTGTCAACGGATATGAAATAGAAGAAACCTTGCGGCTCTCCGCCGCTTTCGGCACCGCCGCCTGCTTTACCTTAGGCACCAATCCGCCGCTCAAACGGGATATTGACCGGCTGCGGGGGCAGATTACAGCGGTTCCCGATTAATCTACCGTGAAAGGGAAAGGGTACAGCAAAACTATTTCGTTTTGCTGTACCCTTCTTTTTTTAAAAAATACTTGGCAAATAAGGCAAAGCTGCGTAAAAAAGGGCTTAGCAAAAGAATTCTTTTGCTAAGCCCCTATTTTTTAATAACTGTTGGCAGAACGCTTATAACCGCCGCTCCGCTTATGATCCACACTCTTTTTAAAATCGGAAATGCGCTCCTCGCTGTCACTTTTAAAGCGGGACATTTTTTCTTCAAAGGAAAGATTCTGCCCGGAGGGACGGCTCCAATCAATCTCCGTCGGTTGGGTCATCCGTCTTTGGGGCACCGACCGCCGTTCCCGGCGTTCCGCCTCCAGCACTTTTTTAATAGACAAGCAAATTTTCCCTTTTTCATCGGACAGCACCTTCACCTTGACTGCCTGATTTTCTTTGAGATGTTCTCTCACATCCTTTACATATTCCAGCGCAATTTCTGAAATATGCACCAAACCCTGTCTCCCGTCCGGTAACCGGACAAACGCACCGAAGCCTGTAATTCCCGTCACTTTTCCTTCAACAACATTTCCAACTTTTACTTCCTGCATGTAATTAATTTCCCTTTCATAAAAAGATGTGGTTTTCCTAACGGGAGGTATCCACAAAAACCTGCTCGTCCGGCTTGACAAAGCCCAGCTTCTGCCGCGCAATCTTTTCAATATACTCGTCCGATTCCATAATGTCCTTGGTGTGCGCCAAGTCCTCATTCTCCGACTGAGCCTGCTTGATTTCCGCAGCAACCTGTTTTTCTTCTACCCGGAGATCATGCAAACGCACCTGCTGCTGCACAAAAATATAGCCCACATACAAAAATACAATTGCCCAGAAGATCTTTGCCGTTTTGCTTTTTTTGCGGCCGGATTTCTGCGGTTTTTTCAGCTTGTTCATTTGCAACCCCTCCCGTATTGTAATGTTACAGTTTTATTATACAACAATTTCTTTTTCTTTTCAATACCAAATTTAAAAAAATTTCGGACTTTTTAAAATTTTTTTTAGCTGCCGGCGGGAAAAAGCTCTTTTTTCCATCCAAACCGACCGACCAAACCGCAGCTTACGGCGCAGCGGCGCCGTTTTTCTCCACAGCCAAGAGACCGGCCGTACCATCAGCCGAACCGGGAACAGCAAAATGCGCACCGTCCAACGGAGCAGCCGCAAAAGCCGGCGCAAAAGGAGGCTGAGCCACTCTGCCGCCAGATTGCCAAGCAAAAGGTAATAAAGCAGTGCCCCGCCCGCCATACCGGCGAACTCATACCAGCGCAGCTCGCCGTGATTGGTTCGGCGGGCAACACCGAATGCCGCAGCGGTGCAAAGCGCCCAAAAGGCAATGTCGCAAACGCTGACCCAGATTTTGTTCATCTCCACCACCTTCCGCACCGCACGGAACAGGTCATACAAAAACCCGCATGCTGCGCCGCACAAAAGCATCATGGCGAAGATAAAAATTTGTGTGCTGACATGGATCTCCATACCGGGCTATTGAAACAGCTTGGACAGCAGCCCGCCGCCCTGCTTGCCGGTTTTCTGCTGGGCGTATGCCATACCGTCAATTTCCCCCTCGATGGACAGATCCCCCGTTTCCACATTCAGCTTATTCATGTGCAAATCGTTCCCCTTGATGGTCAAAATCCCCAGGGAGGTATACAGCACCACCGTATGCTCGTCAAAGCTATCCACATCGCTCACGCCGGTCACCGTAATTTTTGCCCTGCCCTGCAGGGTTACATTTTGCTCCTTGATCCGTTCTTCCGTCATCGTCACCGCTCCCTTTCTCGCTTTTCATACGATCTTTATTCTAATTGTATGAAAAGCCCGGCGGGATTATGACACAATTGTTTCGTACATGCCTGCTGCGTCTTCCTTTTTCACATGCTCGCTGACGGAAAGCACCTTGATTTTCAGCTGATTCCCCCCGAAGGCGATCTCTAAAATGTCCCCCGGCTTCACATCGGCGGACGCCTTGGCAGGTCTGCCGTTGATGCTCACCCGGCCGCCGTCGCACGCCTCGTTTGCCACCGTGCGCCGCTTAATGATCCGGGACACCTTTAAAAATTTATCCACTCTCATAGGATCCTCCCTTTCCTCGAAAAAAGGGTTGTCCCGCAGAACAACGGAACAACCCCTTTTCATAAGCTCTGTCTATTACGCAATGCTGTCTTTGAACGCCTTACCTGCTTTGAATACAGGCGCCTTGGAAGCAGGGATAATAATCTCTTCTTTTGTGCGGGGATTCTTACCCTTTCTTTCTGCTCTTTTTCTCACTTCAAAGGAACCGAAGCCAACCAGCTGTACCTTTTCTTCTGCCTTTAATGCTTCCTGAATGGAATCGATCAAAGCGTTGACGGCCTTTTCAGCGTCCTTCTTAGAGATTTCTGCCTTTTCAGCAACCTTGCTAATTACTTCTGCTTTATTCATTGCTGTATATCCTCCTTCTTATTCTTAAAACTACGCATAACGCTATTTACTATATTTCGCTATTGTTTCTTAGAATCCTTCTTTTTTCTCAAAAATTTTTTCCCGTCTCACATTTTTCCTTGGAAATGAAATTTTCATTCCGATTTT
>CAKSSZ010000186.1 GCA_934489915.1 uncultured Clostridia bacterium
GTACAGCACCTTGCCGTCCTTTGCCAGATGGTTACACACCTGGAGCAGCAAAGTAGATTTTCCAATGCCCGGATCGCCCCCGACCAGTACCAAAGAACCTTTTACCGCACCGCCGCCCAGAACACGATCCAGCTCCCGGCTGCCGGTATCCATCCGTTCCTCCTGCGTCAGCGCCACCTGATCCATGGATACCACAGCCGCCCCGGAAATACCGCCTCCCTTGACCGGCGGATGGGAAACCTCCTCAGAAAAGCTGCTCCAGCTGCCGCATTCCGGGCATTTCCCCATCCATTTTACCGTTTCGTAGCCGCATGTTCCGCACACGTATTTTGTTTTCGCTTTCATCTTTGGTCCAGCTCCTTCATTCTCCTAAATTTGCACCGTTTTGTCTGTTACATTGTAAAATCATTGCATCAGCTGGTTTGATTCGTCAAAAACTCGCAGATTCCCTGATAAATTCCTTCTGCAATTTCCTCCTGATAAGCTTCGTTTTGCAGCAGCGCCTCCTCCTCCGGATTAGACAAAAAGCCGCATTCCACAATGACGGACGGCAGCCGATTCTGCTGCAAAATAAACATCGTATCATAAGCCTGCTTGATTTCTCTGCCATCGCTTTTTTCACTGACCGGGAGTAAATGCTTGCGAATCAGTTCCGCTAAACGGCGGCTGTTTTCATCCGCAGCATAAAATACCTGCGCACCCCGGTACTTGCTCTGACTGAACTGATTCATATGAATACTGACAAATACATCCGCACCGCTTTCGCCCGCCATACTGCGCCTCCGGGTCAAATCGCTCCGCTTTTGCTCCCGCACTGTTTTGTCCTGCTCCGTATGAAGTGAAACGTCCTCCGAGCGGGTCATCATTGCCACACCGCCCCCCTCGGTCACAAGCCCTTCCAAGCGTTTGGCAACCTGTAGGTTCAATTCCTTTTCCAACACGCCGGAAACGCCCACTGCGCCGCCGTCCATACCGCCGTGACCCGGATCAATCATCACCCGCATCTCCCCGGACGGCTGGAATACCTGCTCCTCATCCCCTGCATACAAGCCGTAAATCCCGCAAAGAACGCAAATAATCAGCACAACGGTAATTACGCTGGAACGTCTGACAGTAATAAACATAGCAATCCCCCCTCTCCTACATGTATGCAGTCGGGAAGAAGGCTATGCGTTATTTCTTTTTTTCGTACATCAATTTGGTAAGGTCTGACTGCAGCAAGCCAATCCAATTTTTATTTTTCCGGCCACTGAAGTAAGCAAGCCAGCTTACCAAAGGCAGCAATAGAAGCACCGCCAGCTGCGTCACATCTGTTTCACCTATCAGTGAAAGCAGCCCTTCATAGACCACCATATAAAGCCGGTACCAAGCAGCCGCCGGCGCAAAGAAATAGCCGGCTGCATACAGCGCCGCCCCCGGCACAGCGGCGAGCAAACCCGCCAGCAAGCCCTTCCAAGGGCCGCCGTCCCGCCCCTGGTTCTGATCATTTCTGGCACAGCGATTCGCTTCATTATAGCATAAAACAAATGCAATGAAAAGTAAAAACAAGGTCGCAAGTACCGTGATCACCCGATTGGTCTCGATAAAATCATTGGTGGCAAACACCAAAAAGCCAATCACAAGCATCATCAGGTGGGACTGAATCAACCGCAATGCCAGCCCGGGAATCGAAAGAGTCAGTTTCATCGTTTTCCTCCCTGTTTATTCCGGATAAATTTTTGAAACTCCATCCCCTCCCGCTGGAAGGAACGGACTTCAAATACTTTTAAGGACTGCACCAAGGGCATCAGCTTATGGAAACCGTAATTCCGAGTATCAAAATCCGGCAGACGCTTGTTGAGAACATTCCCCACATCCCCAAGGTAAGCCCAGCCTTCCTCGTCAGACACCTCGTTGACAATGGTGCGGATGGTTTTAATCAGCTTTTGCAGCTCCTTGCTGCTATTTCGTTTTTTCGTCGTTTTATTTTGCGGCTCCTGCTCCTCCATTGGGCCGAGGGATTCTAAATATTTAAACCGCTCGCAGGCAGTGATAAACGGCCGGGGCGTTTTTTCCTCTCCCATGCCGATGACCAGCATTCCTGCCTCCCGCAGCCGGGCAGCCAAGCGGGTAAAGTCGCTGTCGCTGGACACGATACAAAACCCGTCCACATTTTTAGAGTATAAAATATCCATAGCGTCAATAATCAACGCCGAATCAGTTGAATTCTTCCCCTTTGTGTAACTGTACTGCTGCACCGGTGTAATGGAGCATTCCAGCAGCTGCTCCTTCCAGGAGCTAAGGTTGGGCTGGGTCCAATCCCCGTAAATTCGTTTATAGGTGGAAATCCCATAAGTTGCCAGCTCGTCTAAAATATATTTTATGTATTTCTGTGAAACATTGTCTGCATCAATCAATAATGCAATTTTCTTTTCGTTTTCCATCGTACTCCTCCCTTCCCTTGTTTCGGAATACTTTTATTATATCACATTCCACGCAATTTTGCAATAAAAAACCCGCTGTAATTTTACAACGGGTCAGACAATCGAAAAAATCGGTCAACTGTATCTTAAGCAGGGATAGTTTCTTTTATTTCTGTTCCCCCTGCTCTGCTGCCAAATCTGCCAAAACGGTTACATCCGGGTGAAGCTGCAGTAAAGAAGCAGGGGCATCCGTCCCGATTCCTCCCTGAAAAAGGCGTTTTAAAATAGCATGTTTTTTTACGCCGGTGACCAGCATCAAAATTTTCTTTGCACTGAAAATAGTTTGCATTCCCATGGTCAGAGCAGCTGTGGGCACCTCTGCCTCAGACGCAAAAAATCTGGCGTTGGCATGAATGGTGGAAGGCGTCAAATCAGTTTTGTGAGTAGCGGCAACCAGCTCTGCAGCCGGTTCATTAAAACCGATATGCCCGTTCTCTCCCAGCCCTAAAATCTGCAAATCAACGCCGCCGCAGGAATGGAGCAACTGTTCATAGCGGGCACACTCCTCTTCCGGATTTTCCGCTTCCCCATTGGGAATAAAGCAGCGCTCCGGTCGGATATTGATATGGTCAAACAAATTTTTCTTCATAAAATAAGCATAGCTTTGGTCGTCCGATTTGCGGATCGGGTAATATTCATCCAAATTAAATGCCGTCACACGGGAAAAATCCAAATTTCGTTCCGCCAGCTCCCGATACATCCCTACAGGGGTCGACCCGGTGGCAAGCCCTAAAATACTGTCCGGCCGATCGGTGATTTGCTGCTGCACTAAGTCAGCTGCAAAGCATGCCAATGCTTCTGCTGTTTCAAATACAATTTTTTTCATGGATCATCCGCCTCATTTCTTTCTGTTCTATTTACATCATATCACAGAAAGCCGCAAAATTCTCCCAATATATTTGAATGTTCTTGCACAAAATTTTGTTTTTCTCAAAAAAATTCATTTTTTGTTCATAAATCGGACACAATCTTTTTGTATACTTAATT
>CAKSSZ010000187.1 GCA_934489915.1 uncultured Clostridia bacterium
GTCTTTGTGCTGTCCTGAATCTCGCTGTTCAGTCCGCCCATCACACCTGCCACAGCCACAGGACGGTTCTGATCGCAAATTACCAGCATATCCGATGTCAGCTTACGTTCCGTTTCATCCAGTGTAACAATCGTTTCTCCTTCATGAGCCTTCCGGATGCAGATTTTATGCCCTTGCAGATAGTTAATATCGAAGGCGTGCATCGGCTGACCGTATTCCAGCATTACATAATTGGTGATATCCACGATATTGTTAATGGCACGTACACCGCAGCCTTCTAACCGACGCTGCATCCACTCGGGAGAGGGTTCAATTTTAATATTTTTTACCACTCTTGCCATATATCTGGGGCAAAGCTCCTTATCATCCACCGAGACGGAAATATAATCCCCGACTTTTTCGCTGTTTTCCCGAACCGTGACCGGCGGAATGTGAAATTCTTCCCCTAAAGTAATGGCGGATTCTCTTGCTAACCCAATAATACTCAAGCAATCCGGTCTGTTGGAGGTAATATCAAAATCAACGATCACCTCATCTAAGCCCAGCGTCTTTTTAATATCTTCCCCAAGGGCAGGCTGTCCTTCTAAAATTAAAATACCGGTTGCAACCCCTTCTGTCATGCCCAGTTCATCGGTAGAGCACATCATTCCTTCCGATACAACGCCTCTCAGCTTCCCTTTTTTAATTACAGTGCCGTCCGGCAAATGTGCGCCGTGCAGCGCCACAGGCACAAATGCACCCTCAAATACATTTTTTGCACCTGTTACAATCTGAATGGTGCTTTCTCCGATGTTTACGGCGCAAACCACCAGCTTATCCGCATCCGGATGCGCTTCAATTTTTTCAATTTTACCTACCACAACCCGTTCAATTCCCTGACCGATCATCTCATAGCCGTCTACTTTGGAGCCGGAAAGGGTCATTGCGTCGCAGTATTCCTTCGGGGTAACACCCACTTTTGTATAATCATTCAGCCAACTCATAGGCAGTTTCATGGTGATTTCCTCCTTTAAAATTGCTTCAAAAAGCGAACGTCATTTTCAAAGAACAGGCGTAAATCATCGATATCATACCGACGCATTACAATACGTTCCAGCCCGATTCCAAAGGCAAAGCCACTGTAAATTTCCGGATCAATTCCGCAATTTTTCAATACTTTGGGATGAACCATACCGCAGCCTAAAATTTCAATCCAGCCTTCTCCCTTGCAAACTCTGCAGCCTTCTCCGCCGCAGACAAAACAGGAAATATCCATTTCAGCAGAGGGTTCCGTAAAAGGAAAATGATGAGGACGGAACCGCACCTTGACCGAGTCACCATAAAGCTTTTTTACGAATACCTCTAAGGTTCCCTTCAAATCGCCCATGGTGATACCCTTATCCACCACCAGGCCTTCAATCTGATGAAATACGGGTGAGTGAGTTGCGTCCACTGCGTCAGAACGGAACACACGACCCGGGGCTAAAATACGAATCGGCGGTTTTTGCTGTTCCATGACACGCACCTGCATAGGAGAGGTTTGTGTGCGCAATACGATATTATCGTTGACATAAAAGGTATCCTGCGTATCTCTGGCAGGATGATTTTTAGGCAAATTCAACGCTTCAAAATTATAATAATCATATTCCACTTCCGGCCCTTCTGCAATGGAAAATCCCATCCCAATAAAAATATCCTTTAATTCATCCAAAACGGTTGTCAGCGGATGGGTTTTACCAAACGGAGCACGTTTTCCGGGGACGGTAACGTCCAATGTTTCCCGGCTCATTTTTTCTTCCAATTCAGCTTGTTCTAATTTCTCTTTGACCCGATCCAATTCATCCTCAATATAAGAGCGCACCTGGTTTGCCAGCTGACCGATCTGCGGACGTTCCTCCGGAGACAGCTTGCCCATCCCTCTGAGCACCGAGGTCAATTCGCCCTTTTTGCCCAAAAATTTTACACGCAGCTCCTCCAGATCCGTGATCGTTCCGATTTTTTGCAGCCGTTCTTCCGCAGTTCGTTTGATCTGTTCTAACTGTTGCTTCAACACAAAAACCTCCCTTTTCAAAATAAAAAAGCTTTCGTCCACTTAGGGACGAAAGCAATGCTTCGCGGTACCACCCTGATTTCCGTTCATCGACGGACACTCCGGTTCATGATAACGGTATGAAACCGATCCTGCCTACAGCTTTTTGGTTCAGCAGGACAACTCACGGGTGAACTTCAATTTCAGTTCATGGCGAGGCTGCTTCCAACCGATGACAGCCACTCTCTGGCGCTTTCTCCAAAATCTACTTTCCCGATCACTGTTTTGTTTTATTATATCAAAAATTCACCTGTTTGTCAACCACTTTTATCGTGAAAAAATTACAATTATTTTTCATCACATTTTTTATATATGCAAAACCATACTTGCAATGCAAAAATAAATTAACAGGGAAACCGAATCCATAATCGTAGAAATGAACGGACTTGCGACAACAGCCGGGTCAAGGCTGGTCTTTTTTGCTAAAATCGGCAAAATCGCACCTACCACCTTCGCACAGATCACAATCAAAGGCAACGTGGCACAAACCACCAGTGCAACCAAAAAACCACGTTGATCTAACAGCATCATTTTGACAAAGTTGCAAATTCCAAGGGTAACCCCGCACAAAACCGCAACCCGTGCTTCCTTCCAGATCACACGAAAGATATCTGAAAATTTTATTTCTCCAACAGATAGTCCCTGGACCACCGTTACAGATGCCTGATTCCCGCTGTTTCCGGCGGTTCCCATCAGCATGGGGATATAGGCGGTTAATGCAACGCAGGCGGCAAGCTTTTGCTCAAATGCTGTGATGATCATGCCGGTAAAGGTTGCCGAAATCATCAGCAGCAGCAACCAGGGAACACGTGCTTTCCAAATAGAAATCGGTTTTGTTTTTAAATAAGGGCGATCGGACGGCGTTACAGCTGCCATTTTTGCAATATCCTCCGAGTTTTCTTCCCGCAGGACATCCATAGCATCGTCAACCGTAACAATTCCAACCAAACGGTTTTCCCCATCCACCACCGGAATGGCCAAAAAGTCATACTTATCAAATTGCTGTACTACCGATTCCTGGTCTTCCATCGTGGTAACCGAAATAATGTTGGTTTCCATGACATCGCTCAGCAGCAAGGTATCCTCAGACAGCAATAAGGTTTTCACGGTAATCATACCGATCAGCTTCCGATCTGCCTCGGTTACATAACAGGTATAAATGGTCTCCTTATCCACGCCGGTTTTCCGAATATGCTCAAACGCCTGCGCCACTGTCATATCCTTGCGCAGGTCCACATATTCAATCGTCATAATACTGCCGGCGCTGTCTTTCGGATAGCGCAGCACCTCATTGATCTTTTTGCGGCGCTCAGGGTCGGTATGCCGCAAAATACGTTTCACAACATTTGCCGGCATTTCTTCGATCAAATCTACCG
>CAKSSZ010000188.1 GCA_934489915.1 uncultured Clostridia bacterium
CCTGCACCCCGCAGGCGCCCAGCAGGAAAGACGCCGCAACGCCTCGGCCGTCACCGATTCCCCCCGCCGCAATAACGGGAATAGAAACAGCGTCACACACTTGGGGAACCAGAGTCATGGTGGTCAAATCACCCACATGACCGCCGGATTCGCCCCCTTCTGCAATCACCGCATCTGCGCCGCACCGCTCTACGAGCCGCGCCATGGAAACGGAAGCCACCACCGGGATCACCCGAATACCCGCTCCCTTCCATTGCTCCATAAATCGGGAAGGATTTCCGGCTCCCGTGGTCACCACCGGCAGTTCTTCCGCAATCACTTCTGCCACCTGCGCCGCATAAGGACTCATCAGCATTACATTTACCCCAAAGGGGCGCTTCGTCAGCGACCGAGCCAGCCGAATTTGTTCCCGTAAATATTCCTCATCCCGGTTCATCGCCGAAATGATTCCCAATCCGCCTGCCTCCGAAACAGCCGCCGCCAGTTTCCCATCAGCAATATGTGCCATTCCCCCTTGAAATAAGGGATATGAAATGTTTAATAACTCACAAATGGAAGTGTATATCATCGTCCTACTCCTTGTGGGCTTCTAAATAAGCCACCAGATCGGCAACAGACTTGCCGGCCTCCTCAAACTTAATCTCCATGCCGAATTTGTCCTCCATGTCCATCAGAATTTCCACCGTGTCCAGAGAATCCACATCCAAATCCTCAAAGGTGGTCTGAGCCGTGATCTCAGATGGGTCAATCTCCAAATGCTCCGCTAATAATGCAATTACCTTTTCCTGAATGTTCATCCTAAAATTCCTCCTAAAAATTTTTTTGAAACAGATTTACCATTTTATTACGCAGGCTGCACTGGACAAGCCGCCGCCAAAGGCAGCCAGAACCAGCAAATCGCCTGTTTGAAACGCTCCGGCACGATGATATTCATCCAGCGCAATGGGTACGCTGGCAGAAGAGGTGTTCCCGTACCGATCAATATTGACTGCAAACCGCTCCATCGGCACCTTCAGCTTTTTAGAAGCGAATTGCAAAATACGAATATTTGCCTGATGGGGAATAAATAGGCGCACATCATCGGGAGAGGCGCCGATTTTGTCCAGTACTTCTGTCACATCCCGGGTCATTGAACTAACCGCAAAACGGAAGGTTTCCTGTCCCTTCATATGAATAAACGGCTCCGCCTGCTCTTTCCGATAGAAGGGGGAAGCGCCGGTATGAGCAGGAATATCAATGACCTCATTCCCACCAGCTGTCCGTAGTACAGAAGATAGGTAACCCTCTCCCGCCTCCAGCACCGCAGCCCCGGCTCCGTCTCCAAAAATCACGCAGGTACTCCGATCCGTCCAGTCCAAAATCCGGCTGATCCGCTCAGCTCCCAGTACCAGCGCACGCTTCACTGTTCCCCGGGCAAAAAATCCCGCCGCCGTCTCCAACGCAAATAAAAACCCGCTGCACGCAGAATTTAAGTCAAACGCCGGACACTCTGCACCGATATGCGTCTGAACATAAGCCGCCACCGATGGGCTGACCGAATCGCTGCTGCAGGTTGCGGCAATCACCAAATCAATTTCCTTTCCGGTGCAGCCACTGTTTTCCAAAGCACGATCCGCCGCAATGCAGGCCATATCCGCTGCCGTTTCCCCGGTAGAAATCCGCCGTTCCCGCACGCCGACCCGCTGGGTAATCCATTCGTCCGAGGTATCCAGAAAGGCTGCCAGATCATCATTGGTAACCACTCGCTCCGGCGTATAACTGCCTGTTCCCGTAATACGAAAGCTCATCCGAAATCACGCTCCCTTCCACTTTCGAGCACACACCGTGCTCAATCAGGTAAAAAAATTTTCGTCCGTCATTCATTACACGAGCACACTGTGTGCTCTAATCGGCAAACGTACTGTTGTATTTTTGAGCACGTAACGTGCTCAAAACGGTAAAAAAGAAATGCATCTATTGAGCACATCATGTGCTCGTGTCGGTAAAAAAATTTCTTTTTCGAGCACACGATGTGCTCAGAAAAATAAGGATCAAAGCATTCCCTGAATCAAACAGGAAAAGGCTTCCCGAAATGCATCCATTGCCTCTTGCTCTGTCAGTTCGTCCCCCACCGCATCCCGATGGAAGCCAAGGCAAAAGCACCAAACTCCGTAGCTCATCTTCACAGGGTCATTCACCTTTAGCTCGCCCTGCTCCATTCCACGGCGGAGCAGCTGCTGAATTTTCTTCAACCACCAATCTCGGTTGGTATCGTTCGCTACCTGATAGGAAAACAAATACTGTTTAAAATGCAGGGTATTTTGATAGATTTTCTCCACCGCCGCAACCGCCAGCTCCAATAAATAATCCGGGTAGGATTGCGCCGGCTGCTGTACCCGTTCCAAGGAGGAGCGAATTTCCTGCACGAGATCTTCATATAATACTTGAATGACATCGTCAATATTCCGAAAACGGTTATAAAACACTCGGTTGCTAACCTTCAGCTCGGTTAATACCCGCTTTACCGTCAGCTCCTCCATGCCTTCCCGCCGAGCAATTTGCGCCGCAGTGGCAATAATGGTTTTTGAAGTTTCGTCCTCCAGCCGGATTCCTCTGGAATATGCCACCTGTCACCGCTCCTCTCTTTTTGAGCACGCCGTGTGCTACAAGTATAGTATATCATAGAAAAATATGTTTGTCAAGAAAATTTTTATAAATTCTCTTTGATAAAGCGCATAGAAAAGGCGGTGCCTGCCGCAGCTGCACCGCCGTTTTTCTACTCGCTGACTCGCTTTAATAATTTCATCAAACTCTCATAAGCCAAGGTGAATTTGCCTGCGTCGCTGCGATCCAGCTGCAGCATTTCATCCCCTTGCTCCAGGTCAGCCAAGCCTTCAAAGCTGCCCAAATGAGGTTCAAGACTCAAAAATCCGTCATAACCGTCCTCAACCAGCTCCCGGAGCAATTCTTCCAGGCACCCGTCTCCCTTTCCTGCCGGCACCACAGAGCCATCTTTTAAAGCGTCCTTCACATGGAAGTAGTCAATATGCTCTTTTAACAGGTGAAATGCTTCCGGATACACAGAGTCACCGCACTGAACAAAGTTAGCAGGGTCAAACACCCCTTTCAAATTAGGAGAATCAATCTCATCAAAAATCTCCTTGCACCGCAGGGCGATATCTCCGTAAATCCCCTTTTCGTTCTCGTGCAGCAACAGAATATCCTCCTGCTCCGCCACATCGGTCATCTGGCGCATCCGCTTCATGACCTCCTCACGATAGGGTGCGGGATCCTCCCCGTCCGGCATATAAAAACTAAAAATCCGAATTCGCCGAGTACCCAGAGCCTTTGCAATCCGGATGGTGCGCTTCAGCAGCTCCAGATGCGGCTCCATAGGATCAGTAATTGATATTTTTCCGATAGGAGATCCAATAGAGGAGGCACGAATGCCATACTGC
>CAKSSZ010000189.1 GCA_934489915.1 uncultured Clostridia bacterium
CGGTACGCTGGAAGAGGTTGCCGTATGGGGAAAGAGAAGACTCGCTTACCCGATCAATGACCTGAACGAGGGTTACTATGTGTTGATTACATTTACTGCAAAACCCGATTTCCCTGCAGAGCTGGAAAGAATTTACGGCATTACAGACAGCGTCATGAGAAGCTTTGTAATCAAAAGATAAATTCTTGAAGGGAGATTGTAAAGATGAACAAAGTCATTTTGCTGGGGAGACTGACCCGTGACCCGGAGATTCGCTACAGCCAGAATCAAGTGGCGGTGACCCGGTTTGCTGTTGCGGTGAACAGACGTTTTTCCAAGCCCGGTGAGGAGCGGCAGGCGGATTTCTTCAATTGCGTTTGCTTCCGTTCTACTGCCGAGTTTGTCAGCAAGTATTTTGTGAAGGGTCAGCAGCTGGCTCTGGTAGGCAGTCTGCAATCCCGGAAATGGGAGGATGAAACCGGCAAAAGCCACACGGTGATTGAAGTGGTGGCAGACGAGGTTTATTTTGCAGACAGCAAACGGGATCGGGACGGCAGCACAGGTGCGTCCACCGGCGGAAATACCGCCCCGGCAGCCCCTGCACGCACTCCGGATTTCAGCGACGATGACGGCTTTATGCCCATCGATGATGACAATTTACCGTTTTAATCAACAAACAAAAGTAACTCAGAAAGGAGTTGTAACCAAATGGCTGAAAGAGAACAAAGACCCCGCGGCCGCAAGCCCAAGAAAAAGGTTTGTGCGTTCTGCGTAGATAAAGTAGATTATATCGACTATAAGGATGTTGCAAAGCTGCGCCGTTATGTTTCTGACCGGGCAAAGATCCTGCCCCGGAGAATCACCGGCACTTGCGCAAAGCATCAAAGACAGCTGACTGTTGCGATCAAGAGAGCACGGCATATTGCCCTGCTGCCTTTCACAACAGATTGATCAAGTATTTATGGGGGTTGCAGCAAAATTAGTTTGCTGCAGCCTTTTTTATATGGGAAAGGGGAAAGAAGGATGTTGCATCTCAGAATTGCCCGTCCGGAGGACGCAGAGGCGCTGCTGCGCATTTATGCGCCCTATGTATTGCATACGGCGATTACCTTTGAATATGAGGTTCCGTCCATGACGGAATTTGCCGAACGGATTGCCCGTACCTTGCAAAAATACCCTTATCTTGTGGCGGAACGGGAGGGGGTAGCCGTGGGCTACGCCTATGCCGGCGTCTTTCACGACCGGCCGGCTTATGACTGGGCGGTGGAAACCTCGATTTACGTTGACGCCGCCTGTAAAAGGGGCGGGATTGGGACAAAATTATATCATGCGCTGGAGGATTGCCTGCGCAGTCAGCATATTTTAAATCTGAATGCGTGCATTGCATACCCTGCTCGGGAGGACGCTCACCTGACCCTGGATAGTGTGGCATTTCATCAGCAGCTGGGCTATCGGACAGTAGGGCGGTTTGAGCAATGCGGCTATAAATTTGATGCCTGGTACGATATGGTCTGGATGGAGAAGCATATTGGCTCCCACGGGCAAAACCCTGAGCCGGTTATTTGGTTTTCTCAGCTGAATACCGATCCGCTGCGCTGACAAAAGCATGGAATATGGCTCGGCTTTCCTTGCTGACCCGGTAAGAAAACTCCGGGTGCCATTGCAGCCCCCAGGCGAAGGGATGGCGGGGCAGAAATACCCCCTCAATCAGCCCATCCTCCGACATGGCCATGACGGACAGCCCCGGGGCGAGGGTTCGGATTGCCTGATGGTGATAGCTGTTGACCGCCAGCTCTGTTGTTTGCAAAAGCTCTGCCAGAGGGGACGGAGAGCAAAGGGTCACCCGGTGGATCGGGCGGTCGTAAGGGGGTGCCATGTGGTGCTCTGTGGCGGAAGGGTGTTCGGTGGGCAGATCCTGATACAGGGTACCGCCCATCTTTACGTTGATCAGCTGGATTCCCCGGCAGATCCCCAGCAGGGGGATTTGTTTTTGGATACACAGGGTGAGGAGGGCGGCTTCCGTTTCGTCCCGGGGAGGACACGGTTCCCCGCAGAGGGGGCGGGGCGTTTCATGATAGAGTGCAGGGGAGACATCCTGCCCGCCGGTGAATAAAAATCCGTCGCACAAATCGCAGAGCAGCTCCAGCACAGGCGGCTCGCTGCAAAGAGGCAGGGTCAGGGGGAGGGCGCCCGCTTCCTTCAGCCCGTTCAGATAGCCGGGCAGCATCCAGTAGGACTCCCTGTCCTTGTCATATAAGGGTAAAACGCCGATGATCGGTTGCTTTTTCATAAAAATCACACTCCTGACAAACATAAAAGGCGCACTCGGAACGTCCCGAGAGCGCCTTTGCTCATTATTATCAGTATACCACAAACGGCAAAAAAATGCAAGCAAAAAATGCGGGATTGACAGCAAAAAAAGAATGTGCTACAATAAAAGCAAAATGACAGGAGGGCACTTTTATGAGAGAAGAAGAGAAAATTAAGGCGGGAATTTTATTCAGCCCGGCAGATCCGGAGCTGAAAGCCATCAAGCTGCGGACGCACAACCTCAATGTGGATTATAATATGACCCATGAGGACGAGACGGAAAAACGGGCTGCGATTTTGCAGGAGATGTTAGGCTCCTTGGGAGAGGGGAGTTTTATTCAGGGGCCTATTGCCTTTCACTACGGAAAGCATACTCACATCGGCAAGCGGTTTTTTGGCAATTTTCATTTGACGGTGCAGGATGACGCTGAGGTTACCGTTGGTGATGACTGTAATTTCGGCCCTAATGTTACCATTGTAACCCCCGTCCACCCTATGCTTGCCCGGGAGCGGAATCAGCTGCTGACCGCAGACGGGGAGAAAAAGCGGCTATGCTATGCCAAGCCGGTGCAGATCGGGAATCATTGCTGGTTTGGCGCTTCTGTGACGGTGTGTCCGGGAGTGCGCATCGGGAACAATTGTGTGATTGGCGCAGGCAGCGTGGTAACCCGAGATATTCCGGACAACAGCTTTGCCGCCGGGGTTCCGTGCCGGGTGATCCGCACCCTGACGGAGGCGGACAGCATGGTGCATCTGCCGGAGATTTTGGCGGATAACAAGGTGCTGTAAAAAAGAGACCGGAGAAAAAGCCAATCGGCTTTTTCTCCGGTCTTTCTTGCCTGTGGGCATCCGTATGGAACGCCCATGGGTTCCTTAATAGCATTCTTTTAAAATTGCTTCAATGTCCTCCGGGGTCAGCTGTTTATATCCGCCGCCCAAAACGGTGGAGCGGGCGATCAGGGGCAGCATTTCCTCAGTGGCTCCCAGCTCCCGCAGGGTAAGAGGCAGCTGTAGGGTTTGAATGAATTTGTGCAGTTCTTCAATGCCTGCCGCAGCTGCCTCCTCCCGGGTCATATGTTCGGTGGCAATGCCCCAGACCTCCTTGGCAAACCGGACAAATTTATCCAGCCCATA
>CAKSSZ010000190.1 GCA_934489915.1 uncultured Clostridia bacterium
GTACGGCACTCTCCCCCAATCGTTGAAACAGCTCCTGTTGAAAGGTCATCGCTTTACAATCAAATAACCCAAAGCTTGCTGCAATGGAGCTGTGCACCAAAGGACTTGTCCGCCCTGTCAGCCGCATCACAATATAATCTGCAATATTGCAAAAGGAAACCGCCGTCGGCGGAACGATCTGATGACGCATGGCATAAAAATGCGTTAGTAAACCATAGCCGGTAGCAATTTTCTCACCGGTTTGCTCACGAAATTTTTCGCAATAGGTTTTCCCTTCGCAGTATGGCTCCTCCCCTCGCTGATCCTGCCAGGTAACAAAAGGGGAAACCGCTCTGCCCAGGCTGTCGATATAAAGCATTCCATGCATCTGCCCGGTTACGCCGACGGTTTGAATTCCCGGGTAATCCTCTAAAATACAATCCAACAGTTTTTTCGCTTTCTCGTAGATTTCATCGGCATCCTGTTCTGCTCTTCCGCTTCCCGGTTGAGAAGATTTTTTATTTTGCAAAGTAAAAAACTCCACCTGGCACCGTTGAGTCAAATCCCATACTGTGGCACTGATTGTGGTGGTTCCGATATCCAGCCCGGCAGCCAATAGATCTCCTTCTTGAACCACCGTTCTGATGGTCTCCTCTTCCTGAAAGGAGATTTCAGAATAATCTTGATTTTGATAAGCCTGCAGCCGTTCCCTGCAAAGCGCTAATTGCTCGGAATGGGAACCGTATTCCCGCTCAATTTCCGTCTTTCTTTTTTCTGTCAATTCCGCCAAGGTAATCACACGGTCAAATAACAGCTTAATATCTGCAATTGAAACTCCCGCCAGGCGAAGCAATTTAATTTGATTCAGCCGCTTTTCGTCAGCTTCCGAATAGCTCCTATATCGATTTTGCTGCCGCTCCACCTTCAGCAAGCCTTTTTGTTCATAAATATAAATGGCTTTTTTAGAAACACCCGTCTTTTTTGATATTTCATGAATCAGCATCCGAGCCACCTCCCTGTCTTTTATTATAAACGTTACCCCAAGGGAAATGTCAAGCCTTTTTATAAAAAATGTGATTCCAAAAAGCTCCGCTTTTCAGAATCACATGATTGCTCCCATTATTTTTTACGAAAGATCACCTTACCGGCAATGTAATTTAAAATCACTACAAATACGTTGACAATCAACTTCATGATCATGGCATTCTGGTGCAGCAAGTCTACCGTCGTGTACATCATCACCAAATCCATCAGCCCGGTAGCGCCCCGACACCCGGCAAAGGATAAAAATTCTCTCAAAGCGACTCTCCAATGCCAGCATTTGCTTTCAAATACATACCATTTATTTGTTACGAATGCAAAAAGCACCGCTCCAATCCATGCAATCACATTACTCACAATGGTTCCTGCCGCAAGACCGTAATAAAACCAGTTGAACAAAACCAAATTTACTATGGTTGTCCCCGTGCCGAAGAGCATATATAAAAACAGTAGTTTTGCCTTCTGGCGATCCATCTCTACCATAATCATGCCTCACATTCTTACAGATCCAACTTTAAATCATTGGGTTTAATCCATTTTGCCGCCCGCAGAGGGTACGCTACCAGTGGCGTCAACACAGCCGGCAGAACAATGCAAATCAGCACAAGACCAATCATAGAAAACAAATCCGTTTTCCCGGCTGCCAAAACACCCAAAGGTCCCACAAGACCGCAAGTTCCCATCCCGGAGGCTACCGCAATGCCGTTCTCCATATGGAACACGCAGGTCGCAAGAGGCCCGGTGATGGCAGAAACAATTGTCGGGGGCAGCCAGATTCTCGGATTTTTCATAATATTGCCCATTTGCAGCATAGAGGTACCTAACCCTTGGGCGATCAGTCCCCCGGCGCCGTTTTCACGGAAGCTCATTACCGCAAAGCCAACCATTTGTGCGCAGCAGCCCGCTGTTGCAGCGCCGCCGGCCAATCCGATCAACCCCAAGCTTGCGCAAATTGCCGCCGAGCTGATCGGCAGGGTTAATGCAACTCCCACCAGTACAGAGACCAAAATCCCCATCAAAAACGGCTGCAATTCCGTACAGGTCATAATCAAATTTCCAATCTGCGTCATAAATGTCGCTATATACGGACCGGTAAATAAGCTCATGGCCGTACCGCTTGCAATGACAACCGTCGGCGTAACCAGTATGTCAATCTTCGTTGTTTTGGAAACCAGTTTTCCCAACTCTGCCGCAATTACAACGGCGCAAAAAACCCCCAATGGTCCGCCCAGCGTATTCCCGCCATACCCCACAGCGCAAAGGGACAGCAGCACCAACGGCGGTGCCTCAAGCGCAGCGCCAATGGCAATTGCCATCGCCGGTCCCTGCACTGCTACTGCATATTCCTTCATTGTAGCAAAAAATGCAATCCCGGTTTTGTCGTAAATGGTTCCGAAAATCGTGCCGATTAACAGGGAGGCAAACAACCCCATTGCCATAGCTCCCAATGCGTCAATAAAATAACGCTTAAAAGAAATTTCAATCTTCTTGCTCTTTAAAAACCCCGCCAAATTTCGTTAACCCCTTTCTGTCTATAATATCTTTTCTTATTATTATAATATAATTCCTGCAAAATTTCAAGTTTTTTTTCCATTTTTCAAAAGAAAAAGAACGACATTCCCAACAAATGCCGTTCCTTTCAACCGTGGTTTAGTTAATTTCCATAATCCAGCCCTTGGGCGCCTCTAACCGTCCCATTTGAATGCCGGTCAGGGTATCATACAATTTCTTTGTAATCGATCCCATTTCCTCCATGCCGCTGGGCAGGCAAATTTCCTTCCCGTGATCCACAATCTTTCCGACAGGAGAAATCACCGCAGCTGTGCCGCACAGGCCGCATTCTGCAAAATCCTTTACTTCTTCAAATGCAATCGGCCGTTCCTCGGCTTCCAGTCCCAGATATTCTTTGGCAACATACATCAAAGAACGGCGGGTAATGGAGGGCAGAATACTATCAGATTTCGGCGTTACAACCTTATGATCCTTGGTAACAAAAATAAAGTTTGCGCCGCCGGTTTCCTCCACATAGGTGCGGGTTGCAGCGTCCAAATACATATTTTCGTCAAACCCCTGGTTATGTGCGTCCACAATCGCATGCAGGCTCATGGCATAATTCAACCCTGCCTTTACATGACCGGTTCCGTGAGGAGCCGCACGATCCAAATCACATACACGAATGGTAATCGGCTTAGCGCCGCCCTTAAAATAAGGGCCTACCGGAGTGGCAAACATTCTGAATTGAAACTCGCTTGCCGGCTTCACGCCAATGACCGGATTCACGCCGAACATATAAGGACGCAGATACAGTGTTGCACCGCTTCCGTAAGGCGGTACATAGGCAGCGTTCGCCTCTACCACTTTCGTTACGGCATCCAGAAAACGTTCCTTGGGAAAT
>CAKSSZ010000191.1 GCA_934489915.1 uncultured Clostridia bacterium
TGGGCGGGTTGGCAGGGTCACTGCATTGGAAGGTAATTTCCCGATTCCCCATTCCGATATAAATTCCGTCCCGCGGGTTCATTTCATACGCAACTCCGTCTATCGTGATCGTTCCCTTGCCGCCGATATTAATGCAGCCCATTTCCCGCCGCTGCAAAAAATATTCTGCCGCTAATTCTTTCCCGGCTTCTAAGGTCAGGGTTTTCCGAACAGGCATCACGCCGCCAGTAATAATTCTGTCAATGTGACTGTAAACCAGCTTTACTTCATCGCAGGTAAACAGACCGCTGATATGGAATTCCTCTCTTAACCGTTCCGTTGTATAATGCTTCACATCTTTTGGGTTTGACGCACAGCGTACTTCCATTGGATTCACTCCTTTAATTAGACTATGGAGAGTTATTTTCTCTCTCGTTTCTTTCAGTATAACATGTGAAAAAAACAATTTCATTGCGTTTTTTACTTTTTTTCTTGCATATTTCACCTTTCTATGATAAACTATTGAAAAAAGGGAGGCGACAAACCGTGAACGTATGGTTTACACACTGCCGTCAGGCGCTGACATATGCAGCCGAGCACAAGAGCTTTGGCGTATTTCATTCCACGGAGAATAACCCGGACGGAGAAATTCATACCCACAATTGCTGCGAGCTGCTGCTCTGCGTCAAGGGCGGGAAAAACTTTCTGATCAACGACCGTGTCTATGAAGCACAGGACGGCGATTTATTTATCGCCAATCAGTTTGAAGCCCACAAGGTAACCTTTTGGGACAACGCCGCTGTGGAACGGTATGTGATCCAGATTCATCCGGATTTTTTATTTTCCACCTCCACAGATCAAACCGACCTGTCCGCCTGCTTTTATCACCGTCCGGCGGAATTTTCTCACCGTCTCCCCCTCTCGCCTGAGGAACAGGAACAACTGGTAGATTGGCTGAAGCGGCTGGAGCAGTCCTATGAATTTGGAGATGACGTGATTAAGCGTTCTATTGCAGCATTGCTGCTCACCTTTGTCAATCAATTGTTTTCCAAGCAGCAAAATTCCCCCCGTTATCTGCCGTCCGGCCGGGAGGATCCGCTGCAGGCTGCGATCTTGTATATTAACCGGCATTTCGGCGAAGAACTTACTTTGGATAAAATCGCCAAAAGCTGCTTTCTCTCAGTAAACCAGCTGTGCCGCATTTTTAAGGACACTTTAGGCACCACCGTTATGAAATATGTGATCGGAAAGCGGATTTCCGAGGCAAAAAAATATTTAAAGGCCGGTTACAATGTTTCCGATACTGCTTTTATGTGCGGCTTTCGGGACTATTCCAACTTTATCCGAACCTTCACTGCCAGCGCAGGTACCTCACCGGGAAAATACGCAAAGGCAGAGCGTATCCGTCCAAGAGAGCCGGATGCTCCCCGGTCAAACAGTGAAAAATAAAAACGGTAAGCAATCCCCGCATACCGTCCGTTATCCCTATTTAAGCTCCTGCATCAGCATCCCCAGGAACTGTTTATTGGTCGGCTTTTCTTTATCACAGCCAAGCCGTTCCAAAAAAGGATATAGTTTATTCAAATCTCCGTAAGTAAATAACCGCGCCACAACATATTGCAGCTTGCGCTCCACCGCTGACGGAGTCGTAGAAAGCTCCTTTGCCAGACGGGGATAGAAATCCTTGGTCATATGCTTGAGCAATGCCGGCTCCTCCTGCAGCAATAACATGGATTCCTGCAATACAAAAAATGAATTGGTAGACGGCTGACAACCAAGACGGCTCAACACCAGCTGAACACTTCTTTGCGCATCCAGGGAACGGTTGTCCTTTAACCCGCACAAAGATAGCATACGATGAATCAACAGCTCCGCGTCCACCGGTTTGCGCATAAAATAGCAAACATGTTCCTGTGCCCACCCCGGCGTGATCGCATCCAAATCCATTGTGCTCAAAATACAAATAATAGGGTGATAATCCGGCAGGATTTCAGTCAGCTGATCTACCACCGCAAAACCGTCCAAATAAGGCATACAGCCATTAATTAACAGAAAATCCGGCTGTACATCAATTGTTTTTTGAAGAGCCTCTCTCCCGTCCTTTACTTGTCCTGCCAAATGCAGAGACGGGTACTTTAAAATCATATCAGCCATGCAGGCACTGAAGTCCTCGTCATCATCCGCCACAAGAACTCGTATCGGGTTCATATACCAAATGCCTCCCTCTGATTTGTATCCTTCTATTTTTTCGCTCTCGCTCCAATCAATCGTCCGACACAGCTTCGCCAGCTATGAACACCATCGGAACGATCATGGAAAAGCCTCACCAACATCCTTATTATACCATATTAAAAAGAAAAATGCAACCCCCTAATCAGCCGGAATTCCGCTTTTTAAGCCAAAAATCCGTTAAAATTTCGTTAAAATGCATTCACTTTAGAATCATTCTCAGAATTACTCTGAATTTAATCCAAGAAAAAAGCTCACCTAATCTTGTTCCCTCTCTCTGATTTTCAAACAAAAATCACATAATGCGTCCCCCCGCCCCAGCGTTTTTGTTCGATGCCAGGAAAGCTTCGGATGCAAACCATCATAAGCAACATCGTCACTGTCACAGAAACAATGACATAACTCCGGAATCAAATAGTTTTTTGCCATACTGCTTCCTCCTGACGTGTTTCTATAAGCCGCCTTGCTTCCCATATCCAATCACTATGATATCACAGGCCCCGTACCGGTTCAATAGAAATCAAAAAAATTTTGGTTTACAGTGAGAGTACCGCTGAAAATGATTGTTTTTTACCCTGTTTTATGATATAATGGGTGAAATACAAATAGAAAACGGTGAGTGAATCATGTTAGGAATCGGAACCATCATAAACAGTATCAGCATCCTGGCCGGCGGACTGATTGGGCATTTTACGGGAAAATTATTTCAGCCGCAGCAGCAGGAATCATTGAACAAGGCTTGCGGGGTCTGTGTGATCTTTATTGCGATTGCAGGCGCAATGGAAGGAATGCTTACCATTGAAAATGCAAAAATTACAAGCGGTAAATCAATGCTTGTGGTACTGTGCATTGCAATCGGGACCATCATCGGCGAATTACTTTGCATTGAAAAACGGTTTGAACAGTTTGGGCAGTGGCTGAAGGCAAAAACCGGAAACAACGGCGACGCCGGATTTGTAAATGCGTTTGTCACTGCTTCGCTGACGGTATCCATAGGAGCAATGGCGATTGTGGGAGCCATTCAAGACGGGCTTTTACATGACTATTCCACGCTTGCGGTAAAATCGGTTCTGGATTTTATTATGATTGCGATTATGACGTCATCTATGGGAAAGGGCTGCGCTTTTTCCGCCATCCCCGTATTTGTTTTTGAAGGGTGCATCACCCTGCTGGCACGCCTGGTATCACCAGTGATGACC
>CAKSSZ010000192.1 GCA_934489915.1 uncultured Clostridia bacterium
CGTCAACGCTGCCACCGCCGCAAGCTCTCTTGCGCCGGGTTTTCCCCGCTCCCAGCCAACATAAAAATAAACCAATGTTTCCAGCAATAAAAGCAGGGAAATAAAATAATATTTCCGATCATGGAGCAGCAGCATTCCGATTGCCACCGTTCCCAAAGTCAGGCACAAAAACGCCCCGCCCAAGAACCAGTCCACGCCTTTGACCGATCGCTCCGTTTCCACCCAGCTTTCCGTCTTTTGGGGGCGCTTCCACAGGGCGCCCGCCAGGCAAAGCGCCATCATTCCGCCGCCCAAGATTCCCAAAGAACCAATCCATTGCTGCACTGCCAGCAAACCGATCAAAAGGATCAGGCAAATCCACCGAACCGTTTTGTTCCATCCAAAGGAACTCTTTTTCTCCGGCAGCGAAGCAATTTCCTTCATAGCAGGCGCAGGTACGGTCACCGGCTCAGGCAATGGAGGCAGCTGCCCCCCGATTGCATCAATCAGTTCCTCTGTCAGCACTGCACCCTGTTCCCTCGCCATTCTTGCCGCAGCGGTTGTATAAAAGGATTGCACCGTAAAAAACTTGTCCGTTGGCTGTACACTGACCACTCCCCCGTCGAAAAAGAGACCGCACCGATCCGATACCAGCGCACAAAATTCCACATCATGAGAAACCAGCAGGATCCCCATTCCCGCCTTTCGGCATGCCAATAAATGCCTGGCAAACAGTTGTTTTGTGTAGCCGTCCATTCCCTTTGTAGGTTCGTCCAGCAATAAGAGATCCGGCTCTGCCAGCATCGCCTTTGCCAGTGCTAACCGCTGCTGTTCCCCGCCGGATAAATCAAAGGGATTCCGTCTCTCCAGCCCTGTTAACGCAAATTGCTCCTTCAGAATACGGATCTTCTCCGTATCCCGGTTCATCTCCTCAAGTTCCTCCTCCACTGTTTGGCGTAAAAAGAGGGATTGCGGATCCTGGGGCAGCAATACTGCTTTTCCCTGGTGTACCACGCTGCCCCGATCCGGCTTTCGCACACCTGCAAGCAGAGACAGAACTGTTGTTTTCCCGGCGCCGTTTCCTCCCAGAATGGATAAAATTTCTCCTTTGCGCAGTTCCACATGCATGTCTCTAATCACATCCGGCGCTTGCCTGTCATACCGAAACCAAAGCCCCTTTGCCTGCAATACGGGATCGCCGCCGACTGCTCTCTGACGCCTGAGCACCGGCATTTTCCACCTTCCTGCCAGCCACGTCTTTCCTTCCCGAACTGTCAAGGGGGCCAGCTCCTCTCCAACGGAAGCCGCTGCCTGGACTCCCGCCGGCAGTGACCAAAACAAAGGATCCTCCCGCAGGATCCCTGTTCCCTCAGGGCTGCCTTCATAAATAATCCTGCCCTTTGACAGGGCAATCACCCGATCAGAAGCAGGAAATACGCTTTCCAACCGATGCTCCGACAGGAGAACGCTGATCCCCAGCTCCCGGTTCATCTTCCATACCGCATCCAAAAACCGTTCGGCACCGATCGGATCCAACTGAGCTGTCGGTTCATCCAACAACAATACATGAGGGCGCATCACCATGACCGAGGCAAGGTTCAGCAGTTGCAGCTCCCCGCCGGATAACTGAGAGGTATCCCGATCAAACCAATGCTGAATACCGAAAAAAAGCGCTGTTTCCGCCACTCTGCTTCTGATTTCCTCTTGAGGAACACCTGCGTTTTCCAGACCGAACGCCAGCTCATGCCAGACCCGATCAGTCACCACCTGTTCCGCCGCCCGCTGCCCGACAAAACCGACCGTCGCTCCCCCTTCCGTTTCCAAAATAGCAGAGCCGTCCCATAAAATCCGTCCTCTTTGCTCTCCGCGAGGCGCTAATGCCGGCTTACAAAGCCGCAGCAGAGTGGATTTACCGCTGCCGGACAATCCGAATAAGGTCACAAATTCTCCGGACTTCAGCGTCATGGAAAGCCGGTCAATTGCCGGTGCAGAGCAACCGGGATATGTAAAGCTTACCGCCTGGAGCGATAAATCCGCCACCGGATCACCTCCCATCCTTCTATCAAAATCGGCGTCACACATAACAACGCATAAGCAATCAGCGGGAGCAACTGCATCTGCCAGGGTGCGGCGCTGCCGGGGATAGGATCATAATGATAGGATAAGCAGCGTGCCTGTACCGCCACACAGACGGTCAACAGCAACATCCATCCTACTGCAAGTCCATCCCGCAGAGAAAAGATTTCCCGGGAAAAGGAAGTCCGTTTTCCCAGCCCGTAACCGCGGGAAATCATACTGTCTGCTGTTACCACACTATGCTCCATGGACCAGCGAAACAACGCTCCCCACTGAGCGGCATTCCGCCGCAGCTGTTCCCGTTTCGTTTTCGGCTCACCGCCCCGCAATCCATCCAAGCCCATGCGAAGCGCGTCACTTTTTGCCCGCAGCTGAGGAAAAAATCGCAATATCATAGAAAGCAGCAATGCGCCATACGGCGTCACTCGCCCCATCAGCGTCATAATCCGCTCACTCGTCATTACCTGCTGCAGGCAGCTGCACCACCCCAACAAAGCTGCCAGCATTCCCCCGGCTGCCAATCCGTAATACAAGGCCTCTGCCGTCAACGGATTCCCCGTAGGAAAATACAGTAAAACCGTTACGCCCCGATGGCTGAACAATCCGTTCATGCATGCCGCCGTCAACACAACAGCCACTACGGTTCGCGTCCGCAGGCGGCACCCAAGGACGTGCGCCTCACAAACGGCACATAGCAAAGAAATTGCCAGACAAACCGGGTGCAGCAAAAAAACACTCAGCCCGATCACAGCGCCGAAACTCACAAATGCAACTGCCGGGTGATACCGTCTCATCATTCGTCACCGCCATTTTTTATAAATCTGCTCCCATTTCACAGGAATACTGAAAGGACAGCACGTCCCCTTCCCGAAGTACATACTGAGAGCAGCCGTACCCCGGAAACCAGCCGTTAACCGCATACATCCATCCTGACAGATCCCCGCAATCATATTCATACAAATTTGAAATTCCTTCGATATACACACTTCCCAATACCGGATCGGTTGTAAATTCCATAGGAATTCCCGCTCGGCGCAGTTCTCGGGAAAGTACTGTAAAAGCATTTTCGCCTTCTTGAAAGGTCACCTCTGTCGGCGGGAATATTTCACCGTCCGCCGGAATCACACTCCATTTCTCCGCACTCAGCCAATCCGGGTGACGCAATATGCTTTTACAGCTGACAGAAAGCACACATCGGCACACCCGATCCTCCACCGACTGTTCTCCAACATCCTTCGGCGGCGGATTGCCGCTGCCCGAATCTTCCAAGGGAAAGCTTTTTCCCTGCTCCTCTGCCAAACGGGCTGCCGACGCCATTTTTTCCTCTGCTGTCATACTG
>CAKSSZ010000193.1 GCA_934489915.1 uncultured Clostridia bacterium
GAATTGATTCGCCCGAATTTCATTTTAGACGGCGGTCACAATTTGTCGGGTGTGACTGCGCTTTGCGACTTTATTCGGCACATTCGGGGAGACCGAAAGATTGTGATCGTAGCCGGAATGCTGCGGGATAAGGATTACCGATCTTGCGGCAGTATGCTGCGGCGGGAGGCGGATGTTTTAATCGCCACGCAAACAGATAGCCCCCGACGGCTGCCAATGGAGGAGTTTGCCGCAGCAGCTCAGGCGGATGAATGTTTTGAAAATCCTGTCGATGCGGCGCAGCGGGCATTGGCATTGGCAGGGAAAAGCGGCTTGGCAGTGGCCTGCGGTTCCTTTACCACGGTAGGGCCGATCCGGTCGAAATATTGCAGATGATAGTGAACAAAACCCTCTTTTCGTCAAAGGAATTCATGCGGTTCGTATGGAATTTTGAAGAGTGAAAAGGGGGTATTTTTATGAAAACAGAGCTTCAGAGCAGAACTTTGATTGCGCATATTGACGGTGAATTAGATCATTGTACTGCCTCTGAAATCAGAAAAAAATTAGATCGTGAGATTGCAAGCAGACGTGTGCACAATTTAATCTTTGATTTTTCAGAGCTTTCCTTCATGGATAGCTCCGGTTTGGGCGTGATTATCGGCCGATATAAAAAAATAAAAGAAAAAAACGGCACAGTTATGCTGGTATGTAACCGTGCGCATGTGGACAAGCTGCTGGCGGTTTCGGGATTAAAAAAGCTTTTGGGCGTTCATAAAACAGTAGAAAGCGCTATTAAAAAATTACGGGGGGTAGGGTTCTGATGAAGGGAGATAATTATATGACGGCCACGTTCAAAAGTGTTGCTTCTAACGAGGCGTTATCTCGGGTGATCGTTGCCTCCTTTGCGTCACAGGTGGATCCCACCTTTGAAGAGATCGCTGATTTGAAAACAGCCGTGAGCGAGGCGGTTACCAATGCAATTGTACACGGTTATGAAGGCGGAGAGGGGGAAATTACCCTTTCCTGCCGGCTGGACGGCTCTCAATTTACCGTCACGGTAGAAGATACCGGGCGCGGGATTGAAAATGTAGAACAGGCAAGACAGCCGCTTTTCACTACAAATTCAGACGGAGAGAGGACCGGTATGGGTTTTACCGTCATGGAATTGTTTATGGATCGGGTTGAGGTGAGCTCCAAGCCGGGCAAGGGAACCCGGGTGACAATGGTAAAGAAGTTATCGGCGGAGGGCGGCAATGGGGGCAGATGAACAGGAATCCACATTGTTTGCAGAAATTCGAGCAGGAAATCCGGCTGCGTTAGACCGGGTGATAGAAGAGAATCAGGGGTTGGTCTACACGGCTATTAAGCGGTTTTTGAATCGCGGACAAGCTCGGGAAGATTTGATCCAGATTGGATCTGTCGGGCTAATCAAGGCAGCTCAGCGGTTTGATGAAACAAAAGGGTGTGCTTTTTCAACTTATGCGTTTGCATTGATCATAGGGGAGCTAAAGCAATTTTTTCGGGATGACGGCATGATCAAGGTAAGCCGGGAGTGGAAACAAACGGCTGCCCGTGCGGGCAAGGCGGCGGCAGCGTGGGAGCAGGAGCATGGGAGCCGGCCTACACCGTCGCAGCTTGCGGCATTACTGGGAATTACGCCGGAAGAATTGACTATGGTATTGGACGCCGCTGCTCCACCCGACTCCTTGGAGGCAGCATGCGAACAGGGGACGGTACCGTCAGAGGAGGGATTTTCTGCGGGATTAATTGAGCAAATCAACTTAGAGGACGCATTAAAAAAGCTTCTGCCGGAAGAAGAAAAATTAATTATTTTGCGTTATTTCCGCCAGCTTTCCCAGGGGTTGACAGGGCGATTGATGGGAATGACGCAGCCTCAAGTTTCCCGCACGGAAAAAAAGATTTTACAAAAATTAAAGAAATTCCTTTGACCTGTAGCTTTGATTGTGATATAATAAAAATATCTGAAAGCAGGTTGACAGTACAAAAAGACAGAAGATAGAAGAAAGGACTGATCTTTATGATGAATATAAAGGAGCTTTATGACCGCTGGATTGCCAAAGGAGATGCTGATACCGCAGCGGAGCTTCAGGCAATTGCAGGGGATGAAACAGAGCAAAACGAACGCTTTTACCGCTCTTTGGAATTCGGTACAGGCGGCCTTCGCGGTATTATCGGAGCAGGAACCAACCGTATGAATCGTTATACGGTGCGGCAGGCCACTCAGGCGATGGCCAATTATTTAATCCGTCAGGGCACAGGGGATCGGGGCGTTTGCATCTCCTATGATTCCAGAAAATTTTCTGACGTGTTTGCGAAAGAGACGGCATGCGTGTTAGCAGCAAATGGGATTCGTGCGTATTTGTCCGATACGCTCCGCCCGGTACCGTTTTTGTCTTACTCGGTACTGCGGTTCCATGCGGCAGCGGGCGTTATGATTACAGCCAGTCACAACCCGCCCAAATACAACGGATATAAGGCATACTGTGAGACCGGTGAGCAGATTGCGCCGGAAATGGCGTCTGAAATTATGCAGGAAATGCAACAAGTAGATGTGTTTGACGACGTTTCCGTTATGCCTATGGAGGAGGCGCTCCAAAAAGGCTTGATTGTGATGATGGATGAAGCGGTGGAAACCGATTATTTGCATTGTGTGCTGGAGCAGCAAAGACATCCGGAGATCGGAAAGAACAGCGATTTGAAGATCGTTTATACGCCTCTCCACGGCTCCGGCAATATTCCGGTACGGCGGGCGCTTTCTATGGCTGGGTTTTCTCAGGTGTTTGTTGTTCCGGAGCAGGAGCTGCCGGATCCGGCATTTTCTACTGTAAAATCCCCCAATCCGGAGGATAAGGAAGGATTTTATCTTGCCATTCCCCTGGCGAATCAAGTGGGTGCGGATCTGATCATCGGAACCGACCCGGACTGTGACCGCGTAGGCGCACTGGTGCGGGATCGAAAAGGGGAGTTTCAGGCGCTGACCGGGAATCAAACCGGCGTTATTTTGCTGGAATACCTTCTTGCCGGCGGTAATGTACCCAAAAACAGCGCCGTAATCAAAACCATTGTGACCACCTATCTGGCCAATGCGATTTGTAAGCGGCACGGAATCACGGTTATGGATGTACTGACCGGATTTAAATATATCGGGGAAAAAATTAAAGAATTTGAACAAACCCATGAATATACATTTCTATTTGGGTTTGAAGAAAGCTATGGCTATCTGTGCGGCACTTATACCCGTGATAAAGACGCGGTGGTGGCGTCTATGCTCCTGGCAGAAGCCGCTGCATATTACCGCTCTCAGGGAAAATCATTGCTGGATATTCTGGATGAAATTTATCAGACCTATGGCGTATATCAGGAAGGGTTAAAAGC
>CAKSSZ010000194.1 GCA_934489915.1 uncultured Clostridia bacterium
TAAGAGCACTGTATCCGCCGGCTTTACAGATGTAGCCGAGGGCGCATGGTATGCGCAGTATGTGAATGCAGCGGCAAATGCAGGATTCATTTCCGGCTATGCAGGGGAATTCCGTCCGGAGGACGCCATCACCCGGGAAGAAATGGCAGTCATTATTGTAAAAACCTATCAGTTCCAAGGCGGAAAGACAGAGTCCGGAAAAATTTCTGAATTTTCTGATAAGGATCAGATTGCAGATTGGGCAGTCACCTATGCGGATCAGGCAATCAGTACCGGGTTCATCTCCGGGATGACTGAGAACACCTTCGGACCGAAGGTGCTTGCTACCAGAGCGCAGGTAACTGCAGTGCTGTACCGGATGTTAAATCGTTAGTTCCATCTCCTTTTAATAAGAACCCGTTTCGGGCATTTTGCCCGAAGCGGGTTCTTTGACTTTCTGATTTTTCTTGTTGAAATGTCTTGACAAGGAACCTTGGTTGTGATATAATAATGAAGTCGCTATGGGGGTATAGCTCAGTTGGTTAGAGTGCTTGCTTGACATGCAAGAGGTCGCAGATTCGAGCTCTGCTATCCCCACCAAAAAGAAACCCCTGCGTTGGTATTCCAACGCAGGGGTTTTGTCATGAAAGAAGGATTCGCTGTCCGGGGAAAATCAAGTTGGGGTTTGCGATGTTATTGCGTTCTGCCAACACGGCAACGGATGTGCCGAAGCGTTCGGCGATCTCGCTTAACGTATCTCCCCGTACTACGATATAAACGGATCCTGCTGCTGTTTCCGTCGGAATTTGCAGCACCTGTCCGGGGAAAATCAGGTTGGGGTTTGCAATGTTGTTGCGTTCTGCTAACGCAGCAACGGATGTGCCGAAACGTACGGCAATCTCGCTTAAGGTGTCCCCCCGGACAACGGTGTAGGTGCTTGCCGTTCTGCCTTCTTCCGGGATTCGCAATACCTGCCCCGGGTAGATTAGGTTAGGGTTTTTAATATGATTCAGCCATACCAGTGAGGCAACCGATACCCCGTTGCGTGCGGCAATTTCACTTAACGTATCTCCCTGCTGTACAAGATAGCGTGTTTCCCCGGCGGTGGGAGGCATTGTAGGCTCCGGCGCGGGGATGTTATCTTGGTGTTCGCTTAAAAATGCGTCTTTTGTGAAATAATCCAAATCCACAGCGGCGGCAATCCCATTGATCCGGCCGGCGTCGGAGTATTGAAATCCTGCCCAGCTGCTCCAGGTTCCGTTCCAGGCAGGCTCGCTGACAAAGTAATCTGCTACCCACAAGGGATAGTCGGCCAGCTCGCTGCCAAAGACTGCCCGGGCATTGTAAGCGTCACTGTATAGAATCATTTCTCTGCCGCTTTCCGCCTGGGCTGTTTCCAGAAAGGCAAGGGTAATTTCCGTTACCTCGGCAGGGGACAGACCGTTAAATACTTCAAAATCAACAGCAAGTCTGCATTGGGGCGGGGTGTCCCGGATGACAGAAGCAAAAAAGGCAGCCTGTTCCCGTGCCTCTGTCACATTCATGGCGGTGACGTAATGATAAAATCCCACAGGGATCCCCTGTGCCCGAAAACCATCGTAATTGGCACGGAAGTAGGGGTCAACATAATCAAATCCTTCGCTGGACTTAATGTAAACTACCTGAATGCCCGCTTCCCGCACCGCCGAAAAATCAATGCTTCCCTGATATTCACTCACGTCAATGCCCCGGTACAGGGGTGTGGCGGAGGGCGGCAGCGCCCAAACGGAAGACGAGATCATGATAAGACACAAGGTAACGGTAAAAACGATTTTCCCAATCCATTTCATATGATTTTCTCCTTTTTTTATACTGTATTATTACAGTATGCAGCCCAAAGGGAGGGTGTGAATTTTAAAAAAATGGGAACCCTACTGAGTGAAACGGAAAAAAGGAGGAGATTGTATGGATCAGGGGCGAGATGCATGGGAGACGCAGGATCGGGAGCTGAGTTTGCTTCACTTTTGCGAGCGGGTATTGGAAGAGGCAGATCGGGCATGTTGGCCGCTGGCACAGCAGGTGCGGTTTGTATCATTATTTTCTCAAAATTTAGATCAGTTTTTTGCGGTGCGGTGTGCCAAGCTGTATCGGCGAAAACAAAAAAAGCCGGATCGGATCGCCCCTTTGAGCGGTATGACGGCGGCACAGCAGCTTTCTGCTATTGCGGAGGAGACAAGGCGGCTGCTGCGCCGGCGGGACGGCGTGCTGCGGGAACTACTCAGTCGGGAGGCAGCCTGCGGGTTGGAGTGGGCGGAGGTTTTGTTCCCGGAGGAAAAGGTGCGGGCGTATCATCTGTTTCAACGGGAAATTGCCCCTCGGATCCAAAGCTGCACTCTGGATGAATATCGGGGAAAGCAATTGCCGTCCGGCTATTATGTTTGCGCCCTGCTTCGTTGGGAGGATCGGGAACGGATCGTCTTTTTTTCCCGCCCGCCGGAGATGCCTGCCTTTTTTTCTCTGTCTCTTCAGCGTGCCGTTCGGACGGAACGGTTGATTTCTCTTTTTGCAGACGCCCTTTTCCCTGAGGAGTCGGTATTGGAAACAACTGAATTTTCCGTGATCCGCACTCGGCACGAAACACTGAAATTAGAGCTGACCTGCGGGGCGGAAAGGCTGGCAAAACGATTGCCCTCCTTACTGCAATGTGTGCCGGAGGGGGTGTTTTTCTGTCGGTTTTTACGAAGCATGGCATATTACGATGAGCTGGCGGCGGGCTTGGGGGAGGAGGTGTATCACCCTGCTTATCCCGCCTTTTTGTCGCCGGCTGATTCTATCCGCAGCCAGATAGAAAGACAGGATCTTCTCCTTTGTTATCCTTATCATTCCATGCAGCCGTTTTTGGACTTTTTAGAGCAGGCGGCCTTAGACCCGCAAGTGTCTAAAATTCAAATTACCTTGTATCGGCTGGCGGCGCAATCCCACGTTGCTTCGGCGTTAAAACGGGCTGCCGAGGCGGGAAAAGAGGTTACGATTTGGATTGAGCTGCGCGCCAGATTTGATGAGCAGGCTAATTTAGCATGGGCAGGGCGGCTGCGCCGGTGGGGGTGCCGGGTATTTTATGGACCGGAGCGGGCAAAGTGTCATGCTAAGCTATGCCTGATTACCGGGGAGGGGGTGCGTTTGCTCCAGGTCGGCACCGGTAATTATCACGAGGGCACCGCGCGGCAATATGCGGATTTTTCCTTGTTCACAGCAGATCGGGAGCTGTGTGATGACGCAGCTGACTTTTTTGCCGGACTGGAGGCGGGAGCCTGGGAGGGAAGCTATCGGCAGCTGCTGGTGTCCCCCTGGGGAGTGCAGCGGGGGTTGCTGCGGTTAATTGCCCGGGAGGGAGAGAAAGGC
>CAKSSZ010000195.1 GCA_934489915.1 uncultured Clostridia bacterium
CCCTTTGGGTTTATAATAGCTTGGCCGCCCAAACATTGGGCAAACAGCAGCCGACTTCCCTGACCCTCTCTCCCGAACTGAATTTTGCACAGCTGCGGGCAATTCGCTCCCCCATTCCCTGTGAAGCATTGGTATACGGCCGCCTGCCCCTCATGTTCTCACGGCATTGCTTTGTCCGTGAGGCACGGCATAGCTGCCGGGGTGACTGTGCGCTGCAGGATCGCACCGGTGCTGTCTTTCCAACCTGCTGCACCAACGGGCAGCATGTGTTGTATAACTCTGCTCCCCTATACCTGGGAGATAAAATAGAGGAATTTACCGGCAGCTGCGCTGCCTATCTCAGAGCTGCCTTTACTACCGAAATGCCTGACGAATGTGTTTCGGTGCTTCAGCTGTTACAAACCCATCGCCCCTATTCCGGCGATTTCACCAGAGGACATTATTTCAGGGGCGTTGGCTCCGGAAGGAGGAAACCAGAACATGAACACTAATCACCCTCCCTTGGCCGCAGTGGTAGGCCTGGGCTTAATTGGCGGTTCCATCGCCAAAGCACTCAGCAAAACCTATTGCGTCATTGGGTATGACCCGGATCAGATTACTTGCCAACAAGGCATAAAAACAGGTGTTCTGACCGAAGCCTACGCTGCACCAAATCAACGGTTACAGGACTGCACAGTTGTATTTTTGGCAGCTCCGCCATCCCTCTGCCCTGCCCTGCTGCAGCTAATCGGAGCCTTGGTTACACCGGCGACCCTGATTACAGACGCTTGCAGTGTGAAAGAAGAAATTGTTTCCTGTGCACAAAACGCTCATCTGCGCTTCATCGGCGGGCACCCCATGGCCGGCAGTGAAAAATCAGGCTTTGCCGCCTCCGATTCGCTGCTCATGGAAAACGCATATTATTTACTGACGCCGTATCAGCCGGATCCGGACGGAGAAGCGCTCCTTCATAACATTGTTCAGGAATGCTTTCACGCCATTCCCCTTACCGTTTCTCCCAAGCAGCATGACTTGGCCGTAGGGCTCATCAGTCATTTGCCGCATGCAGTCTCTGCAACTCTGGTCAATTTGGTACAGCAGCATGATACACCCGAGCATTTACTGCAAAAAATTGCAGCAGGCGGATTTCGGGATTTGACCCGCATTTCCTCCTCCAGTCCGGAGCTTTGGAATGGAATTTGCTCAGAGAACCGGGAAAATCTGTCCGAATTGTTGGACGAAATGGCCTCCATGCTGCAAGCCTTTTCCCGGTCGCTGCGTCAAAACAAGCCGGTTATCGACCGTTTCCGCACAGCCAAATCCTATCGGGATGAAATTGAAACCGGCCGTCACCAGGAGCAGGGCTATGAAATTAAGGTTGCCGTCAGCGACCGTCCCGGCGCCATTGCTCATATTACCGAGCTGCTCAGCCGCAAATCGATCAATCTCTCCAATCTACACATTTCTCATAGCAGAGAATTTGAGGGCGGCGCCTTACGGCTCCGTTTGACCAAACGGGAGGACATCCCCGCAGCGTTAGATTTGCTGCGGCAAAACGGCTACATCGCTGAACAAGTGGAACAATGAGCAGCCGCAAGAAAGGATTGGTATTATCATGAAAGAAATCGTACTGGCTTCTGCCTCTCCCCGCCGCTGCGAACTGCTGGAGATGTTAGGATTAACAGTGATTGTCCGCCCGTCAGGCACAGAAGAAAAAATCGGCTCCCTTACCGACCCGCAGGAAATTGTTACTGCACTGGCAGAGCAAAAAGCCCGGTCTGTCCCCCGTAAGCCAGAGGAGCTGATTCTTGCTGCCGACACGGTCGTAGCCATTGACCGCCGGATTTTAGGGAAACCAAAAGATGAAGCAGACGCATTCCGTATGCTGTCCCTCCTATCCGGACGGGAACACAGCGTGTTCACAGGCTTTTGCCTGCTTCGAGGAGAAGAAAGCATTTTGGGTGCAGAAGAAACCAAGGTTTTCTTCCGCTCCTTATCCCCCGCCGTGATTCAACGTTATTTGGCCACCGGGGAACCGTTTGACAAAGCCGGTGCATACGGCATCCAAGGCAAGGGATGCTGCCTCGCAGAAGGAATCCAGGGGGATTTTTACAATGTAGTTGGTCTGCCCGTCAGCCGCATTATGGCAGAGCTGCGCCGTTGGGGGGAGGAGCTATGAATACTTTTTTCCGTCGCAGATTTCTCATCCTGCTCCTTTTTTTAGTAGTAATTTTTTCCTTGTTGGTGAAAGGATTACTCCAACTCCAATGAGAGTAAAAAAAATTTATGAAAATTGATAAAAAAAGTAGACGAACTTGCTTTTTTATGTTATAATGAATACAATGAGGGTAATTTGGGAAGGGGGCGCTCGTGTGGGACGGGTGATTGTAATCACCTCCGGTAAGGGAGGCGTTGGAAAAACATCTGTCACAGCCGGTCTGGGCTGCGCACTGTCCATGCTGGGGCATCCGACCGTCTTGGTTGATTTAGACGCAGGCTTAGGAAAGCTGGATCTGATCACCGGTGTCTCCGATTTATCCTGCACCCATTGGGGGGATGTGCTGCAAGAAAACTGCTCCTTAGAGGACGCACTGCTGCAGCATCCCCATGATGAAAATTTATGGGTACTTCCCGCTCCTCAAACCACTTTTCACGACGCATTTACCGAGCAGCAGTTGGCCGGTCTCTATCAAACATTGGCACAGCGCTTTACATTTGTATTGTTAGACTGCCCTCCCGGCGCAGGGCTTGGTTTTTCTCATGCCGTCTGCGGTGCGGAAGAGGCGCTTATTGTCACCCAATGTGAAACGCCTGCTGTGCGGGATTGTGACCGAATCACCTCTCTGCTGGAGCAAAGAGGGCTGACAAAGCTTCGCATGATCATCAACCGATATCAGGAAAATCTGGTCAGGCACGGTGCAATGCTGTCTGTGGAAGAGGTACTCAACCGTGTGCGGCTCCCTTTGGCAGGGATCGTATCGGAAGATGAAGCAATTTTTCGCGCTTGCAGCTTAGGCCAGCCGATTTCTTTATCGTCCGGCTGCCCCTCCGCCGGTTGCTTTTCGGCAATCGCACACCGATTGTTGGGGGAAGAGGTTCCTTTAACCGTTCCCTCAGGCGAAGGATTTTTTTCACGGTGGAAGCAAGCATGGCGAAGGTTGTAAATACTTCCCGGAATACAGGGAATATGATAAATTAAAGGAGGAATTTGCATGAATATTGCACTGGTTGCACAAGACACAAAAAAGGAATTGATGATTCAATTTTGCATTGCTTACAAGGGAATTTTAGAACAACATACACTGCTTGCCACTGCAACAACCGGGCGGCTTGTCAGCGAAGCAACCGGCATGACAATTCAAACGTTGTC
>CAKSSZ010000196.1 GCA_934489915.1 uncultured Clostridia bacterium
TTCACCAGATCCACCGCATAATTTGCCGTCTTACAAGCATGAGGATGAGGGTTGAACACAACGCCGTTCCCGCCTGCAATCATGCCGATGGAATTACAAATCACTGTTTCACTGGGGTTGGTGGACGGTGTGATACTGCCGATAATCCCGTATGGCGCCATTTCTACAATGGTCATGCCCCGGTCACCGGTGAAAGCGGTAGGATGCAAATCCTCAGTACCTGGTGTTTTATTGGCAACCAGCTGATGTTTAATGATCTTATCTGCCACTCTGCCCATTCCGGTTTCTTCCACACCTAATTTCGCCATGTTTTCCGCTTCCTTCAGCGTAAACTCACGGATTTTTGAAATCATGTTTTCCCGCTGCTCAATGGTATAGCTGCGGTACTGCTGATATGCCTTGCCAACAGCCTCCAGCGCTTCGCTCATGGTCGGGAAAACACCCTTTTGCCGGGAGGAAGACGCAGCCGTCTCTTTCCCCATAGACTGAATGACGCTGGATACCAGCTCGCTGATATATTTTTCATCTAACATTGTACTAACCACCTTTTCCTATTTTTCATAGCATAGGTTTTTATAAAATTGTTTTCCAAAGTTTTTCCGACGGGCGTGCAATCACGGAGCAGTCAAGGAGCATACCTTCCTCCCCTACCGCAGCCTTCGCCTTATCGATGGCGGCAGTCACCGCTGCAACGTCCCCGGTCAAAGTAAGATAAGATTTCCCGCACATACCCCGGGCAATCCGCAGCTCAATCAGCTCCACCTCCGAAGTTTTGGCAGCAACATCTGCCGCAACAATAATAGACGCAGCCGAATACGTTTCCAACACACCCAGCGCAGCCGGATGATGAATTTCCGCCGAACCGTAAATGGCAGCAAAGATCCCTTCATGGGGATTCCCTAATAAAAAGGAATCAATCAATTTTTCACCGAATTTCGTCTTGGATGCATCAATCGCCGCTTTTACAGCGCTCAAATCGCCGGAAATCAATGAAATATACTTTCCCGGACATACCACCTGGGCTTCGATCAGCTCTACCTCCGAGGTTTTCACCATCAAATCCGTTGCCTGGATTCCGGTGGAAACGGTGGTGTATTCCAACATTCCAATTGCTTTTGCCATGGTTGATTAGCCCTCCTTCTTGATGGTAATTTCTCTGTCCGTAACCTGTGTGACGGTACCGTTTACCGAAGCATAAATGGGAAGGGACAGTGCGTCCTCCCGATATGCGCCGATCAGATCGCCGCATTGCACCTTTTGCCCTTGCTTGACGGCCGCTTCACTGGGTGCGCCGATGCTTTGGGACATAGGTAGCTTAAATTCCGACAAGGTTACCTCGTCAGACACCAAAGGCGCCGGTACGTCAAATCTGGCCAGATCCAGCCGTTCCTTCAATCGCTGCATTGCCACACGGCGTTCATTCCGATGGGGGTTGACCGACATAAGCGGCTTCTCCAGCATTGGCGGACGGATCCCCGCCTGCCGCATTTTTCCTTTGAATTCAGCAATCAGCGTTCTGGGGTTTAAGCCTTGCTGACAAGCATACATTTCGCAAACCCCGCAGGAAACGCAATATAAATTCCCCAACAGCGCCTTAGAATCCACCGAGGCACCTCCCCGGGACAGGGTATTCATCAAAACATGAGGCTGCACCGGCTGCCCCAGCATATGCCGAGGACACAAATCCGTACACATTCTGCACTGGCAGCATGCACTCTTCGCACGGTTTACGCTAATCTCTGTTTTGGCTTTTCTCTTTTGAATAATGATATGCTGCTCCGGCATCACCAAAATACCGTTTGTGGTTTTGGTTACGACCGCATTTTTATGGGACAGCATTCCCGTCATGGGACCGCCGCTTAAGATTTCATAATCCTCACAGCTGACCCCGCCGGACATCCGAATCAACTCCGCAAAGCTGGTTCCCAAAGGAACGCAATAGGTTTGCGGCCGATTCACCGCACCTGCCACTGTTACATACTTATGAGTAACAGGCGCACCGGAGCAAATCGCCCGGTCTATATTGAGAACAGTTTCAACGTTAAAAACGGTAACCCCCACCGAAATGGGCAAATTACCGGCAGGTACCTGCCGACCGGTGGTTTCATAAATAGTAATGACCTCATCCCCCGCCGGATAAATTTCCGGCAGCAGAGAAAGCTTTCCCCGTTTAAATTCAGGCAATACTGCCCGAACCGCAGCAACCGCTTCCTTATATTCTTCTTTGACAGCAATGATAAACTGCTGTGCGTCAACCGCAATACAAATTTCATTCAAACCGTGGCAAATTTCCCCTGCAAACCGCTCCAACAGCTGACGATGTACTTTAAATAGCGGCTCACATTCTGCGCAGTTCAAAATAATCGTATCTGCCTTCGGAGACAGCTTTGCATAAGAAGGAAATCCGGCGCCGCCGGCACCGGCAACTCCTGCCGTACGAATCACTTGTTTTAATTCTTCATAGGTCATGGTTTAACTCTCCAATTCAGAGCATTTATCTATAATACCGACAATGGCAGCGTCCACAGGGGTATCTGCCATATCGCACCCAATCCGCGCAGCGCTCCCGGTTGCAATCAATACCATTTCACCAATGCCTGCGCCAATGGGGTCAACAGCAACCAGTTGCTTTTCCTCCCCGGCCATTTTCGGGTGCAAATCAATGATCATAAATTTATTACCGATTAAGTTTTCACATTTGCGGGTGGAAACAACGCTCCCCACCACTGTTCCGATTAACATGGTAATCCTCCTGTCTGAAAGTTAGCTCAGCCGCCGGAGTATGCTCCGGCGGCGGAACAACCCACATTATTTCAGCGAAGGCAGAATTTTTTCCACATCGCTGTGAGGACGAGGAATAACATGCGTAGCAATTACTTCGCCCAAACGTCTTGCAGAGGCATCTCCGGCTTCTACCGCAGCTTTCACTGCGCCCACATCGCCTCTGACCATAACGCTTACCAGACCGGAACCGATTTTCTCTGTTCCAACCAGAACCACGTTTGCAGCCTTCAGCATGGAATCAGCCGCCTCAATCGCAGCAACCAGACCTCTGGTTTCTACCATTCCCAATGCTTCCTGTGCCATTTTTCTTACCTCCTTGCTTATTTTAGCTTCCTCTTTCACAGGTGCCGCCGCTTTTTTCTTAGCAGCAGCGCCTGACGCTTTTGCTGTAGCCATATTCGTCCTACCGTTCCTTTCCTAATGGATTAAAACTTAGGCAGTAATTTTTCTACATCTGCATGAGGTCTGGGGATTACATGTACCGCAACCAATT
>CAKSSZ010000197.1 GCA_934489915.1 uncultured Clostridia bacterium
GATGATAAAACCGTACTTGGCACCGTTTTCCTTTACCCATTGATATTCCGGCGTAGTTTCAAATTCGTTCAATCCGTCAATGGAGCCAAACACATCTACCGCCAAACCGGTGTGGTGCTCGCTATACCCCGCCCGTGCGCTGTACCGATCCACCTCCGCTTGCGTATCCTGCGCCAAATATCCCTGATATAACCCGTCCTGATAAGCTACGGAACGGAAGCCGGAAACAGCACGCAAAGTGTAGCCCTCCTGCGCCGCTGCCTCTTTCATCTGATCAAAGGCATGGGCTGCCACCGCCCGCAGACTGCAGCCGTCAGAGGTGTCAGTCAAATCATCCGGCGTATAATCGTCCGGAACACGGTGATATTTGTTTACAATGATCAGCAAGTCGTCGTTTAAGTCCTGCTCTGTCAGCATTTCTGCGTCGTCAAACAAGGTTAAATCCAACCGCTGATTCACCCGCCAGATCACATCCTTCGGCGCCAGATCGGAGTGCAGCTTTGCATAAGCCCGGTACCGATCCTGATTTTCCGATTCATAATTTGGATAGGAAGCAAACTGATTTTCCGCCGCTGCCCCTGCCGTTTTTGACTGTTTGGCAACCGACGTGGGCGCCGCCCGCTTGGAAGACGCAACCCGCACCCAAACAACTCCTGTAACAATCACAACAACCGTCAGGCAAAAAATGACCAGGGCACGTCTTTGCTTTTGCCGCCGAACCCGTTCCCGCTGTGCTTTTCTGCGCATTAATTCTTCCCGTTGCTGATCCATGAACAGACACCTTCTTTTGTAATTTGATAGGTATAGTATATCACATTTTTAACCGCTTGTCAAATTCGATAAAAATCTACAAAAAAACAAAAAAATTGATTGTATTCATTCCCCGAATATGATATAATAAAAAGGCAGTGTATAACACTGCGCAATATGAGGGAAATTGGGGTTGCAGCATGATTTTTTCCAGTACATTATTTCTATTTTATTTCTTACCGTTGGTGTTGGTCACCTATTTTTTTGCTCCTCCGAAAGCGAAGAATCTGGTGTTATTGCTGTTCAGTCTGGTCTTTTACGCCTGGGGGGAACCGGTCTATATCACCATTATGATATTTTCCATCTTATTTAACTACGTGTGCGGTCTCCTGGTTTCTCATCGCAGGGGTGTTCTTTTGCTGTCCGTTCTTGTGAATTTAGGGATGCTGATCTTTTTTAAGTACACCAATTTTCTGATTGATATTGTCAATCTGGTCAGTCCCTGGAAGTTATCCGCCCTTTCCTTGTCACTCCCGGTCGGAATTTCCTTTTATACCTTTCAAACCATGTCATACGTGATTGACGTTTATCGGGGAGACGCACGCCCTCAAAAGAATCTGATTTCATTCGGCGCCTATGTTGCTTTGTTCCCTCAGTTAATTGCCGGTCCTATTGTACGATATAATACCATTGAACAGCAATTGTCCCACCGTACCGTCACGCTGCACGGCGTTACTACAGGAATCCTCTATTTTACAGTCGGCCTTGCCAAAAAGGTTTTATTAGCCAATAATATTGGGATGTTATGGGACGCCGCCTCTGCCTCGGGGCAGCTTTCGGCGACTTATGCCTGGTTAGGAATCATTGCCTTTGCGTTTCAGATCTATTTTGATTTTTCCGGGTATTCCGACATGGCCATCGGCCTGGGGCGGTTATTTGGCTTTTCCTTCTATCAGAACTTTGACCACCCTTACATCTCCTGCTCCATTACCGATTTTTGGAGAAGGTGGCACATCAGCCTGAGTACCTGGTTTAAAGAATATGTCTATATTCCCCTGGGTGGGAACCGAGTGTCAAAGCAGCGGCGGCGGGTGAATCTTTTGATCGTATGGGGATTAACGGGCTTGTGGCACGGCGCCAGCTTTCATTTTATTGCCTGGGGGCTGTACTATGCCGTTCTGCTCATTCTGGAAAAAGAACTGTGGGGTGAGAAAATAGCACGATTGCCAAAATTGGTGCAATGGCTATACGCCATTGTTTTGGTCATGATCGGGTGGGTTTTTTTTGCCTGTAACACGTTGGGCGACGCCTTCCGATATCTTGGCTCCATGTTTGGGAGAGCCGGGTTCATCGATTCTTCTGCACGGTATGCATTTAGCTCTTACCGGCTGATGCTGCTGATCTGCACTGTAGCAATGCTGCCCTACGGCGCAAAACTTGGCCGCAAGCTGCTGGAGAAAAGCCCTTTATACCTCCTGCTGCCGGCAATTGTGATCTTCATTTTGTGCCTGGCATATCTTGCAGACGCATCATATAACCCATTTTTATACTTCCGATTTTAAGAAGAGAAAGGCGGTGTCTCTATGAAAAAACATGATTTGGATCGTCTGTTTTGCTATGTGGCAGGTGGCCTGTTTTTCCTGTATGTACTCTGTAATCTGCTGCATCCAAAATCCGATTATTCCGCACTGGAAAACCGCGCTTTACAGACCCTCCCCGCCTTTTCCGCCAAAGCAATGCACAACCGTTCCTGGATGGCCGATTGGGAAAGCTACTGTGATGACCAGCTTCTGTTTCGGAGCCTCCTGGTCAAAGAAAAAGCAAAAACAGAAGCATTGTTAGGAAAAAAAGAAAATAACGGCGTATATTTCGGCAAGGACGGTTTTTTATTGGAACGCCCGGCTGACTGGAACAGTGAAATGATTGAAAATAATTTAAAAGCAGTACAGGATTTCTGCGCACTGGGACGGTTTTCCGCAACGGTCTGTATGATCCCGCCCGCTTATGAAATCAAGCAGGAAAAACTCCCCTCCAACGCATATCAGCCCTTTATCCCACGGTTTTTAACGATGATGGAGCACCGGCTTTCCGCCGCAGAGATCCCTTTTGTGAACCCCACTCAGGCGCTGTGGGATCGCCGCAGCGAGTATTTATATTATCGCACCGACCACCATCAAACCGCAAAGGGAAGCCGCATTGTGTATCAATGTCTGGCAGACGCTTTAGATTACCGGCCCTTAGGAGATGAAGCGTTTGATACAACGGACGTGTCTCATTCCTTCCGGGGTACCACCTATTCCAAAGCGCTGCTGCCCGTGAAGGCAGATTCCATTACGCAATACAAAACCGACCACCCGATCAGTCTCTCCTTCCCGGATGAAAATCAAACGTTTGATTCTCTTTATTTTTCAAACCGATTGAAGGAAAAAGATCAGTATTCCTATTTCTTGGATGGGAATCACCCGTTGGCTGTCATCCGCAATCCGGAGCAGACCGGACGG
>CAKSSZ010000198.1 GCA_934489915.1 uncultured Clostridia bacterium
CGGCTATGAAATTAAACCTGCTGCAAAGGAAACCGTCGGCACGGAGATTGTGTTACACCTGAAGGAGGATACCGAGGATGAAAAATACAGCGAGTTTTTGGATGAATATAAGCTGAAAAGCCTGGTGAAGCGTTACTCCGATTATATCAAATACCCCATCAAAATGATGACCTCCCACCAGCAGCTGAAGGAAGGCAGCGACAAGGAATACGAAACTGTTCAGGAGGATGAAACGCTAAACTCCATGGTGCCCCTGTGGCGGAAAAATAAGTCGGAAATCAAAGAGGAAGAATACAATCAGTTCTACAAGGAAAAATTCTTTGATTTTGAGGATCCCTTAAAGGTGATTCACACCAGCGTTGACGGGGCTGTCAGCTATCAGGCGCTGCTGTTTATCCCGTCCCGTCCTCCTTTTGATTACTACACAAAGGAATATCAGAAGGGCTTGCAGTTATATGCCAACGGCGTTTTGATTATGGACAAGTGTGCCGATTTGCTCCCGGATTATTTTGGGTTTGTAAAAGGGCTGGTGGACTCGGCAGACCTCTCCTTAAACATCTCCCGCGAAATGCTCCAGCATGACCGTCAGTTAAAAGCCATTGCTTCCCGCCTGAAAAAGAAAATCAAAAGCGAGCTGGAGCAAATGCTGAAAAACAACAGGGAGGATTACCAAAAGTTTTATGAGCAGTTTAAGCGTCCGTTAAAATTCGGCATGTATGACAATTACGGCGCAGATAAAGACTTTTTGGTTGACCTGATCTTATTCTCCTCCTCCACCCAGGAGCAACCCACCACTTTGCAGGAATATGTTGATCGCATGAAAGAGGATCAAAAATATATTTACTATGCCTGCGGGGAATCCAATGAGAAAATCGCAAAGCTGCCTCAGGTGGAAGCCGTGCGGGAAGAGGGGCATGAAATTTTATACTTCACCGAAGACGTTGACGAATTTGCCATTAAGGTATTGGGCAAATTTGCAGAAAAAGAGTTCCGCTCTGTTTCTGACGCAGCGTCCGAGACGAAAGAGGAATCTGCTCAGGAAGAGCATAAGGATTTGTTTGCCTTCCTAAAAGACGCCTTAGGGGATCAGGTTGCCGAGGTAAAAGGAACCACACGGTTAAAATCCCACCCGGTTTGCCTGTCCAGCACCGGAGAAATTTCTCTGGAGATGGAAAAGGTATTAAACGCCATGCCAAACGATCATAAAGTAAAGGCGCAGCGTGTGCTGGAGCTGAATGTCAATCACCCGCTGTTTGTGTCATTGCAAAAAATGCAGACGGAGAACCCGGATAAGCTGAAAAAATACGCCAATGTACTTTATAACTGCGCTCTGCTGATGGAGGGCATGCCCATTGACGACCCGGTCGCTTTTTCTAATGACACCTGCGACTTAATCCAATAAAGCAATCCAAAACCCCAAAAAGCTGCGGCAGGATGTTTCCATTTGCCGCAGCTTTTTTAAACGGGTGGTTTCCCTTGACAAAATATTTAAAATGTGATAATATAGTATCGAAAACTATATGAGGAGGTTTTTGATATGAAATTAAACAACAGCGCTCCCCGCCGGCAAACGGTCGGAGAGGAAATTGCCAATGCAATCTCTCACGGAATCGGTGCTTTGCTGGGCATAGCCGCAATGGTTCTATTACTGATCAAAGGGGAAGGCGGGCTGGAAATTACCGCCGCCGCTTTATACGGCTCCTTTATGATACTGCTGTATTTATGCTCCTGCCTTTATCACTCTCTGGCTCGTACCAAAGCCGGGGGAGTGTTCCGGATTTTTGACCACTGCTCCATTTTTCTTTTAATCTTAGGGAGTTATCTCCCCATTTGCCTGGTCTTAATCGGCGGCTGGCGGGGGTGGATGCTGTTTGGCATTAATGCTGCCTGCACGGTTCTGGGGATTGTCTTTAACGCCATTGACTTAAACCGCTGGGATCGGTTTTCCCAGACGCTTTACATTATTATGGGCTGGTCTGTGCTTATGGTGGTGCGTCCGGTGATCCGAGCTGTTCCCTGGCAGGGTCTTTCTCTGCTGGTAGGGGGCGGCATTCTTTATACCGCAGGCATCTATTTTTACCGGCGGGGCGATCGGGTCAAAATGTACCATTTTGTGTGGCATTTGTTTGTATTGGCAGGCAGTATTCTGCATTTCTTTTTCTTTTATTTTTATTGCTACTAAAAAGGTTTGCATTTCCCTCCGTTTTGTGTTATGATTAAAGAGGAAGAATATAATGTGAGGGATGACAATGGCAAAAAGAATGATGAAAAACGAAGGATATCTTAGTGTTCCCTACTCTTTTATTGATACGCACCTTGCCGCCGCAAACGGCACATTCGTAAAAATTTATTTGTATGCCATGCGGCATTGCGGGGAAGAATTATCTGACGAAAGCATTGCGGAGGCTTTAGGGATTTTAGAATCGGACGTGCTGAAGGCGTGGAAATACTGGGAGAAGGCAGGCGTCTTATCGTTAGAGGGCGGCGCTGTGGATTTCCAGCCTGCGAAAAAAGCGGAAGAAAAAATGCAGCAAACAAAAAAGGAAGAAAAGAGCAACCGCAAAAAATATACCGAACGGGAAATGACCTATGCGATGGAAACCAACCCAGAGCTTAAGGTGCTGTATAGCTTTGCACAGCAAAAATTAGGGAATATTATTCCGCCGGCTGATGTGAATATTTTATTTTCTCTGTACGACTGGTTAAAGCTTCCGGTGGAAGTAATTGTGATGCTGTTTGAATATTGCGCCGAAAAGGGAAAGTTAAATATGCGCTACATAGAATCAACGGCGGTTCATTGGGTGGAGCAGGGGATGCGCACCCCCGAGCAGGTAGAAGAATTTTGCCGGCAGGAGGAACGTCAAAAAAAATCCTACACGGAATTTCAGAAAATGGTCGGCATTACCGGCAGAAAGCTCAGCCAGACCGAGAAAAAATATATTGATTCCTGGATTGGGCAAATGCATTTTTCTTTTGACATGATCCGTCTTGCTTATGACCAAACAGTGATGAACACCGGTCAGCTAAGTATGCCGTATCTGAACAAAATTTTATCCACCTGGCACCAAAAAGGGATTGCAACGCCCCAGGCAGTAGAGCAGGAACAGGAGCAGTTCCGCTCCTCCAAGGAACAGACGTCCGGTCACAAAAAAATACCGAAAACACAATTTAACCGCTATT
>CAKSSZ010000199.1 GCA_934489915.1 uncultured Clostridia bacterium
TTCAAAGGCGTTACGTTAATGTTCCCGCTGCCGGTTGTTCCGCCGCTGCTGGGCGGGTTCACCACCGTTCCGCCGCCAGGGTTATCCGGAGTGGGAGTCGGTGTGACCGCAGTTTTTGTATAAGTCACATATTCGGTAATCAGGTAGGAGTACAGCACTACGTCATCCCCTACATTAACCCGAACCGCTTTATTCTTTTGATCAGCCATCGCAGCTTTAGCTGCCACAGTGGTGTCCTCAGTGATCGTCTTTAATACCAAGGTATAGGCACCCTGCTCGTTCCGATATGCCACGGTTTTAGCAGCCTCACCCCGGAGCACAATCCGCACCGGAACATCTACGCTCACTGCGCTTGCTCCTGCACCGTACACCTTGCTCACATCCCCCAGCTTGAACTGTCCGCCCGGGGTTCCGCCTGCCAAGGGCAAACGATAGTTTCCAGGGATTGCTGCACCTGCAGGGATATTCATCTGCATGTCATTGCTCTTTGCCGAAAATTCCGGTATGGGTGCGCCCGGCTCTACCTGAATATCCACCTTGGTAACATTGGATTTTACATTCATTTCAGCCTTTGATGCGTCATAAATCAAATTGATTTGACCGTCCCGGCTAATTGACCCACTGGTCACCTGCTGGCTCTTTGCGGTGCTTACTGCTTTGCGCAACGTCAGAGCTGCCTGATCCACTTCACTTTGCAGGGTATCCTGAGTAAGCCCTTCCGCTGCGGTGAGCGCTGTTTTCACACTCTCCAGTGCAGCTGCCGGATACTGGCCGTAGCCTTCCCCTGCTTCGGCGGTCTCCAGCAGGCTCTTCGCCGCTTTGATCTGCGTATTGAGCGCAGTCAGATCCGCTTTGGCGGGGGTAATAGTCAGCCGAGTATTTTTCCCTGCGCTGATGCAGAAATGCCCTTTCTTTCCATACATACCTGTTCCGTCTATGGTCTGGCCGTAAATCTTTTTGCCGTTTAAGGTCAGCTCCAAATAAACCTGACCTTCCACATCGGTATCGTAAATACCGGCGGTTACCTGATAGGTTTTGCCCATTTCGATTTTTTCGTTGTCCAGTACCATGTCGTCCTTAATGGCTGCGCTCCAGCCTGCGGGTACCGGGTACTGCTGATATTGAATCAACTGTTGCTTCAAATCCAGCATAGCTGCACCATTGCCTGCCCAGCACCAGCCATTGCCGGTCTGCCGCAGATAAATGCCCACCCATGCATCTTCCGCATTGGGTAATGCAGGGTCAATCACTTCTGCTTTCATGGTAAAGTCGAACTGAGCGTTTTTATAATCTTTTCTGATGTATTCCGCTAAGGTTGCGTCACCGTCGCCGATCATCAAACTGCCGTCCTTGAAAATTAAATCATTTCCTACTCCGGAAATCCAACCCTCTTTATCGGCAATTAATTCAGCCATAGAAATTACGCCGTCTCCCCGCTCAATCACACTGCTCCGGAACTGATCTAACGCTTCCTGCAGCTTGTTTTCCGCACTGTTTACCTGATACTGATAAGCAGATTTATCATTTGCCACAGCTTTGGCTGCTGCCACTGCCTGTTCCAAATCGGCAATCGCAGAAGCCGGATACTGCCCGGGCTGCTCCCCTGCAATAGCTCCTGCCAAAACCTCTTCTGCCTCGGCAATTGTGCTCCACAGGGCTTCTTTATCCGTTCCGCCGGCCTGAGCAACCAACACAGCCTCAGAGGTATAAGCATATTTTCCGTAACGGCACTCCTCATCCACCGGAATAATCTCAAAGCGGACATACTTCCCTTCTTCATTTTCAGAAAGGGTCAAAGAAGGACCGTATCCTCTTGTGATGCGCTCAAAACCGCTGTCCGGCTTGCTGGACGCATACCAGGTGATTTTAGACAAGCCCTCACGATGTCCGTTTTCATCCTCAAATTGATAGTTTGCTGTAAGGGCATTGCCGGCTTTCGGAACCCCGGTAATTTTCAGTGCGCTTGCTTCAGGATCTGCCTCCTCATGCGCAGACGTTTCCAGCCCGATCTGAGAAAAGTCAATTGCGGCAAAATCCGGAACACTTTCTCTTATTTTTGCAAGGCCGCCTTCTGTTAAAGTAAAGTCAGAACCAAAGTCCCGGAAGAGTGATTTGCCTTCTTCCAAGCTAAATTCCGCATTGTTCTCATTGGAGTAATTGCCGCCCGTAACCTGATTGGTAACACCGATGTAAGCATTGTTATACAGACGGTTTGTGTACTCGTTGGGAAGAGTATTCACCAGAGATACAAGCTCGGTCATCTGAGATTTCGGCGTATCCTTATTATACTTTGCATACGCTGCTTCAAGCTTTGCGTTTACATCCTTGTTAATGTAATTTTCCAGCATAGATTTCCACTGACCGGTAGGTTCTGTCTTGGTGTAATAATCATACCATGTATCGCTCAGAACCAAATCTTTTCTGCCGCTCCAAAGGTTTGTACTTCCGCAATCCAGCAGATCGCCCCCATCCTGAATGTAGAAGAACCATCTTCCCACGCCTTCGCGCTTGTCCTTTGCCCGCGTCCAGCCGGCAGGCCACATCTGCATGAAGGAGCCTGTTGTATTATCAACAAAAATGTTATTATAAATCCGGTGGAACTGTCCTGCGTGCGTCTTGATCGGGAAATCCGGCTGGCCTGCTTTGTAGAAAATATTTCCGTAAATAGCAGGGCCTACGTTACCGTCATCAGTAAAAATAGACTGCTGACCGTGTGCGCCGATTTTATTTCCAATATGGTGGAAGTAGTTATTGCGAATGATATTTCCCAAATCCGAAACATTTCTCCCGAAATAAATGACGCCGCCGTCTGCATTCAGCTGCTGACAGTCATAAAACTCATTGTATTCGATAACTACATTATTGACATTAGAAAGCCGCACGCCTCCCATATCATATTCGTAAATCTTATTATGAGAAATGACTTGTCCCACGCCGTCTTCCACTTCAATTGCCGAATTTGCCCAGGCAGAGCAGCTGTGGATCAGATTATTCTTTACAACACTGCCGGAGGATTCCAAGGTTGCACGGTTTCCGCCCTTGATCAGAATTGCAGTATTGGCAATATTGTAGAAGTGGTTATTCTCAATCGTTGTATTCGGCGCCCAAATTCTGACC
>CAKSSZ010000200.1 GCA_934489915.1 uncultured Clostridia bacterium
GTGGTACGCGGTAACAACGCTGGGGGTGCAGATGCTGGCAACCATGCCGCAATGCGTTTCAAAAAGATAGCGCCCCACCAGATTGGCGTGATCGCTGGAGCCGCGGCCCACAAAGACCACGGTCTTGATGTTCCTGGTCTTGACCTCCTCAGAGATCGTTTTCAACTGCTGCATATTGGCTTCCAGACAGCTTCTGACCGCTTGGGGCTGCTCGTGAATTTCCTTCCAGAAGATGGATGTGTTGGTGTCGATCATAGTTGTATGCCTCCTTCAAATATTGGGGCCTGCCGCCTATTATAAAGAAAAATAGATAAATCTTTCCAATGTTGCACGGTAAGCCGATTATTATAGTCTGTCGAACGGGAACTTAATGCCACCATATTGACAAATGAAAATAAATGATACATAATTGCAAAAGATTGATTTTTTTTGCAAAAAAGGGGGATATTAGCAAAATGAAGTATGACAGCCTGATTTTTGATCTGGATGGTACCCTTTGGGATTCCCGCGAGAGCATTCACCTTGCCTGGAGCGAAATCCTGCAAACATATCCCCAGGTAACGCGGATTCCCACAACAGACGATCTGCGGTCTACCATGGGCCTCCAAACGCAGGCCATCATTGAAAAGCTGTTTGCCGGGCTTGGCGAAGAAGGTCGAACCATCCTACAACAGTGCATCGACAATGAAAACCGCTGTATCCGCCGCTACGGAGGAACGCTCTATCCGGGTGTTCCGGCCGTTTTGGCCCGGTTGTCGAAGCGCTATCCGCTGGCCATTGTTAGCAATTGCCAGCCCGGCTATATCGAAGCCTTTTTTGAATATCACGGTTTGGGCGGCGTTTTTCGCGACTTTCAATGTGAGGGCTGCGAGGGACGCACCAAAGGGGAAAATATACGATTGGTGACCGCGCGCAACGGCTTTGAAAGCCCCCTCTATATCGGCGATACCCTTTCGGACCAACAGGCAGCCCTAGAGGCCGGGATTGATTTTGTATGGGCAAGGTATGGCTTTGGGCAGGGGCTTTCTGCTGCACTGGCTGTCGATTCCTTTGAAGAGCTTTCCCAGCTTCTGGAGCGCTGAGGGCTGTGCTTTGCTTATTGCGGGAACAGGAATTTTTCCTCCAACGCCAGCAGCTCCTTCGGGGATTCGGCTCCCTTTAGCGCTTCGATCAGCTCCTCGTTGGAGAGAATGGTGAAAAGCCGCCGCATGTTTTTCAGGTGCTCTTCCTTGTTTTCTGCCGAAAGGGCAAAGAAAAGCTGCACCCCGTCCTCCTCGTGATCCGAAGGGAATGCAACAGGCTCTTTCAGCCGGACAAAGCCCACTGCCGTAGACAGGGCGTGCTCCGGATGTTCCGTGGAATGTGGGATGGCCAATCCCGGAAGAATGACGATGTATGGGCCCAATTCCCGGACGGAGCGGATCACATCCTCTGCATATTCCGGGGTAACGCACCCGGTATCCACCAGGGGACGGCAGCTCATGGTTACGGCTTCTTCCCAGTCTGCAGCAGTATCATAAAAAGCATACCGTCTGGCATCCACGATCTCTTTTAATAACATAATTATTGTTTACCCCCTTTCCGTCGTCAGACATCCGATTCCGACAGATTTTTTTCGGTAACACTTGCAAAGTCATCCAGCATCCTGTCATAGGCGGCGGACAGCTGCGGAGCCAGCCGAAACAGGCCCGTGTTCCCCATGACATACATCTCCGCCCCGGCGTCATTGAGCTGCCGGAAGGTGGTACGGTTGCAGCAGCCATCCACCTGTATGGTGTAGCTGCTGCCATGCGCGGCCTTCCATTGCGCCGCCTCCTCTATCTTATCCAGCATTTGAGGAATAAAGGGCTGTCCGGAATAACCCACGTCCACCGTCATAATCGTGAGCATATCCAGACTGTCCAGATAGTGACGGATATATGACAGCGGGGTGGCCGGATTAAGCACCACGCCGACCTTGCAGCCGAGCTCTCGAATGCGGTTGATGGTGCGGAAGGCGTGGGTATTGATGGTTTCCGCATGTGGGGAAATGGTAGTGACGCCGGCACGGGCCAGCGGTTCCAGCCAGTTATCCGGCTCGGTTGTCATAAGATGGGCATCCATTGGCAGGGTGGCGATCTTGGCGCAGGCCCCGGCAAAATCGGGAGATAGTGTAATGTTCCCGCAAAAATGCCCATCCATAATGTCGATGTGGTAGCCATCTGCCCTTTGGTTGAGAATGGTAATCTGATTTTTTATATCCAGCAGATCCATACACATGAGCGAAACGGAAAATTTAGAATTCATAACATTCCTCCAGCTTGCAAGCGTCGCAGGCATCCCCGGTACAGCATTTGCCTGTGGCTCCAGTATAGCAAAGCGGGGTGCATTTGGCAAGGGCTGTTTGCAATTATTTTTCAAAAATGATAAAATTGAAGTGTAATTTAGCAAATATCACAAAATTTTTGTGTTGTATTTGTGCATATGAGAGGTATTTGCAATTTTTTGTTTATTCTATTGAAAATACTTTTCAAGTATGTTACGATTATCACGAAGTCCGCAGGCGGCGCGGTCAAAAAGGATTTCGCAGCTCTTTTCCGGGGCTGCAGAGAGGAGGTACATTCTAATATGATAAAAATTATGATCGTCTGTGCCAATGGCATCGGAAGTAGCCTGACCTGTCAAATGGCAGTGGAGGCAGTGCTGAAGGAGCTGGGGGTTCAAGCCAAGGTGGAGCATTCCTCTATGCTGGCGGCATCCGCACAAAAAGCGGACATTTTGGTGGCTGGTTTGAATTTCAAAGAACGCTTTGACAAATTCAGAGGTTTTCCGATCAAGATTTATCTGAAGTCCATTGTCAGCAAAAGCGAGATTCGAGAAAAGCTACAGCCTGTCTTAGAGGAGAACGGTTGGATCTGAGCAATCAATAGCATGAAAGAGAAATGGAGGCAAATGTATGGATGTTTTTATGTCAATTTTAGGCTTTATCGTCAACAACATTTTCAGCCAAGCGGCAATTCTTATCGGCATATTCGCCTTAGTAGGCCTCATCATTCAGAAGAAATCCCTTTCGGACTGTGTCAGCGGCGCCTTTAAGACCATTATGGGTATGCTG
>CAKSSZ010000201.1 GCA_934489915.1 uncultured Clostridia bacterium
GTTCCGCTCCAAACGGACGGATCCCCTTCCCAAAGCATTTCCCGCCCGCAGCAGGTAATCCGTTTCATTTCTGCACCAAGCAGGCTGATTTCCACCTGCATCACTTCATTTTTCAGGATCACATGTTCCATTTACATCACCCCTCCTGCCCATTAGGATATCACAGCTGCCTTTCTTTGTCAAGCAAAAGTACAGAATTCGGCAGTCGGGGGAATTCTAATCGGCAAAATCAGCGCCTCCCAATAAGACAACGGTTACGTTTCAAAATCCGTTCCAATGCATGATGAAACAAACTTCCCTTTTTTGCTCCGTCCATCGCCTCATACATTGCACATTTCTTTCCGTTGTGGCAATACTGGATAAATATCACTATAACAGACAAGTAATATGGGCATTTAAGAGAGTGAGAAAAAAATTCAAAAAACTACGGAAAAGAAAGCCGATTGAAAGATTTTTAGGACTGTTCTGCTATATTTCAAACGGATTTACAGAAGGATGTAAGAATAAAATTAAAGTATTACAACGAAATGCTGATAGGTATCGCAACTTCAATCGGTTCAGAAACCGCATTTTGTATATGTTTCACTATAAAACAAAGGCGGCTGCATAGGCTTGCAACCGCCTTTGATCTTTCCATTATAATTTTTTGACCCCAACGATTGACAAAGAGCCAAAAAAACTGCGGCAAATATTTTCTTGCCGCAGCTTCTGTTACACAATTATGTTTAATGATTTTCCAGGTCGGACACACCGCATCCGCACCCGCAGCCCGGCCGCTGATAGGGCTGGAAAAATACCGGGTTTTTCACATTCATTTGAGGCATGCACGGGGTAACGGTGCCATACATTCCGCAGCGATCCATATTGAACATGGGCGGCATCATGGTACCCATCATAGGATATCCGTACACCACAAAAGGAATCATTCCCTCCGGAACAGACGGGGTTGCCTGCTCCTGATTACATTGATTTAATTCTGCCATACCTTCTTTTCTCCATTCTGCCGTCCTGCGCCGGCTCTTGATTGCTTTCCTTCCTCCCATTCGCAGGGATGGGGGATTCCTTCGCTATCAATATATGAAAAAAGAGAAAAAAAGTGTCTTATAACCCGAACAAAGCTTTTGTGTTGGCGGTGGCAAGGGCGGCGGTTTCTTCCACAGTCCAGCCTTTGATTTCCGCAATTTTTTCCGCCACATAGGGCAAAAAGCCGGAATCATTCCGCTCTCCCCGATGGGGAACCGGCGCAAGATAGGGGCAGTCCGTCTCCAGCAAAAACCGATCCTTCGGAACCATCGCAATCGCCTGGGGAAGTGTTTTGGCATTTCGAAAGGTACAAGACCCGCCAAATGCCAGATAAAACCCCATGGAAAGGAGCCGTTCCCCCATTTCCACGCTGCCGGAATAACAGTGGAGCACGCCCCGTACCTTCGGGTGCTGCTCCAACAGGCGCAAGGTATCGCCGTGCGCGTCCCGGTCATGAATCGCCACTGGGACGTCCAACTCCTCCGCCAGGGAAAGCTGCCGGTCAAACCAGCGCTGCTGCAGCTGACGGGGGGAGTTGTCATAATAATAATCCAGCCCGATTTCCCCCAGGGCTACCGCCTTGGGATGGGTCAGCATCTCCCGCAGCTGCTCCAAATCCGCCTCTGTCATATCGGCAACCTCGTGAGGATGCACCCCCACTGCTGCATAAATATAGGAATATTTCTCCGCTAAACGAAGGCTGGCACGGGAAGTGGCCAAATCTGAGCCAACATTGATCACACCCTCAATTCCCCGGGACGGTAGCCCGGAGAGCACCTGCTCCCGATCCGGATCAAAACGCCCATCCTCATAATGGGCATGAGAATCAAAATACATCAGTCTTATCCTTCCTCAGCAAACCTTGGAACCGCCGGCAACCCCACCGTCCAAGGTGGTCAGAACAGAAATATTTTTCCCGTCCTCTGCAGATAAAATCATCCCCTGAGACACAATTCCACGAATTTTCCGAGGCGCCAGGTTTGCTACAATCACAACATTTTTTCCAATCAAATCCGACGGCTGATACCAAGCGGCAATCCCGGATACAATCTGCCGTTTTTCCGAACCCAAGTCCAGATCAAACAGCAGCAGCCGATCTGCCCCCTCCACCTTTTTGCAGTCGGTCACTCTTGCAACCCGCAAATCCAGCTTTGTAAAATCGTCAAAGGAGATTTCCGGCAGTTTTTCTTCCTCCGGCTCCGGTTCCGCCGCCGGCTTGGTGGGATTGAGCTGTTCCAGCTTTTCCAGTTCCTTTTCCACATCAATCCGGGGGAACAACGCCTCCCCCTTGGTCATGGATGCATCCGCACTCAATCCGCCCCACTGCTTTGCACTGTCCCAATCAGGGGTCTCCTCCATTCCCAATTGTCCTAAAATCGTCCGAGAGGTTTCCGGCATAAAGGGCGCCAGCAGCACCGCAGTAATCCGCAGGCTTTCCGCCAGGTGATACATGACATTTGCCAGCTTTCCCCGGCTGGCCTCTTCTTTTGCCAGCGTCCAGGGCGCTGTTTCGTCAATATATTTATTGGTTCTGGAAATCAGCTTCCAAATATGGCTCAATGCGACATTCAGCTGCAGGGTCTCCATACATTCTTCCGTTTTCAGCGGAGTGGCTGCCGCCAGCTCTTCCAGCTCCCGGTCAAACTCCGTGCTTTCCCGTTCAGAGGGGAGCGTTCCGCCAAAATATTTTTCAATCATAGCGGCAGTTCGGCTGACCAGGTTGCCCAAATCATTTGCCAAATCGGAATTAATGCGCTGAATCAGTGCTTCGTTGGTAAATACCCCGTCCGCACCAAAGGGAACCTCCCGCAGCAGGAAATACCGGATGGCGTCCACACCGTACAAATCCACCAGCACCAGCGGGTCCACCACGTTGCCCTTGGATTTGGACATCTTGCCCCCCTCCAGCAGCAGCCAGCCGTGACCGAACACCTGCTTGGGCAAGGGCAAATCCAGCGCCATCAGCAATGCCGGCCAGATAATGGTGTGG
>CAKSSZ010000202.1 GCA_934489915.1 uncultured Clostridia bacterium
AGCATACTTTCCTCATCATTAAAAGGGATATATTTTCTACTTTTGTACCTTGCAATTATCTTTTTTGCTCCCAAATTACAAAATTAGGGGATTTTTTTGTGCCAAATGCAAAAAATAAACAAAAATCTTTGTCATCTGAGACACACATTGTCTATTCAGCATGCTCCTGTCCCAAAACGGAATAAATATATTCTCTGGGCAAAAAACCGGTATACTCCCGAAACAGCTTAGAAAAATACTTTGCGTTCTTATATCCCACCATTTTTGCTACCTCATAAATCTTATAGCGGCCGTGACGGAACATTTCAATGGCCTTTTCCATTCTCATACGAGTTAAAAACTTGGAAAAATTCTCCCCTGTTTTCTCCTTGAAAAATCGGCTGAAATAAACCGGCGTTAAAAAGACGCTTTCCGCCACCTCGTCCAGAGAGATATCATCCTGGCAATGCTCTGCAATATATTGCTTTGCTTTTTGAATCACAACTTCATCGGACAGATACAAATTTTTAAGAAATAAATCCGCATATTCCCCTAACAGCAGCATGATGCTTTCCCGCAGCTGATCCCGCCGGTCAACATCCTTCAACAGCTGAACGGTGCGCAGTCTCATCCGATCGTCCCCGGGGAACATCTGCTGGCACACAATCATCATCATATGGAATAAAAACCGTGCCACATCCCGATCGGAAAAGGTGGTCAGATCCTCTAAGTACCCTCCGGCAATCCGCCGTGCGTCCGTTACGCGCGACTGACGAAGACAAGAAATCATCCGACTGATATTATCCGTTTCGGTGGAAGTGTTATGCCGCACCTGCAATACCTCGTCCAATTCCCGGTCGCCCCGCATCTGATCTGCAAATTCAATCAGGTTGGCAAAGGTAGCCACCGGCCGGATCAACAGCATGATGCCAAAGAGAGAAAAGGCAGACGAGGTATCCTTTCCTGCCTGTTGCTCCAGCGCAGACTGAAATTCCGTCTGATTTAACGCCTCGTTGGCAATCAAAACAAACCGGCACCGCTCCCGGTTAGATTCTACCAGCTGATAGGAAAACTGCCCGCTGTCGTTCAACAAATTCTTAATCGCCGTATACAGGGTGTCCCGTCCGTATTTCCAGCAATTCTGAACATACTGCTCATATTCCAAAATATAAACTTCAATCACTGCACAGGGAATCCGATAAATATCAATATCCAGCTTTAGCTGATTTAGCTTTTCCAGCAGGTCGTCTTTATTGAGCCGCTCCCCGGATACCAGGCTGCGGAAAAAACGTTCTCTTAATATAGGAAGATACTGATTAAAATTCAAAGAATTCATATGCTGCAGCCGAGCAATATTGCGCCGATCCAGCTCCAGCTTAATCGAAGAAATCGCATAAGAAAACTCATCCAGACGGACAGGCTTTAATAAGTAATATTCCACCCCGTATTCCGAAGCCCTCCTGGCATATTCCATTTCCCGATAATCGCACAGCATTAACACATCCGGCCGTTTGCGGCGGCGGTAAAGCTTCCGTACCAGCTCCAGCCCCACCTCCTGGCGCACCGCAGTATCAATGATAATCACATCAGTCCAATTCCGATCCAAAAAGTCCAGCACATCTTTGACCCCGGAATAAGCCCCCACCGGGAAAAACTCCTCCGGCAGCATTGAGGTCAGCACCTGAACCGACTCTTTATCATCCATAAAAAATAATATTTTATACATTTTGATTCCCCTTTTTCCTTAGTTTCCCTTCCTATTACGCCAAATAGGGAGATAAGAAAGCATGCCGAACATGCAAATCAATAAAAAGCTCATGGTATTGGATACAATTCCAGAGGAAAGCGCAGCCGCCCGCTCCATGCCAAGCAAGGTAAACCCAAGCGTCCAGCCTGTTTCCACCATACCAAACCCCCCGATCCCATTAATCGGGAGAAAGGCTGCCGCGCTGGCAAGAAAGGAAGCCACCACAGTTTGATAAAAAGAAATATCCTGCCCAAACGCACGCACAACCCCATGCATGGAAAAATAGACAAAAAACCACATCACCAGACTGATCAGCCCAATCACCAATATGTTTTTCGGTGTTGCAACAGAGCTTTTCATCATTTCTTCAATTTTTTCCGCTGTGTTTTCTATTTTTTTCACGGCCGGCCGATTGGCAGCCGGTGACCTTTTCAGCCATCCCGCCACACAGGCAATCAGGCAGGGGGATACCAGCACAAATCCAATCGCCACCGCCAAAATGAGCAGCAGCACCCACCCCGGCAAAACCCGCAGGTTCACCTGTAGGTTACAAATCAAAAAGGAGAGGATAATAATCACCCCGTCAAACAACCGGATCAGCAGCAGCACGGCACCGCCAACCCCCAGCGATACTCCCCTGATCTGCTTTAACAAATATACCAGGGATAAATCCCCCACCTTAAAAGGAATAATTCTACCGTAAAACTGGTGCCGGCAGCAAATCTGCAATGTTTGCAGGTAGCTTTTCTGTCCGGCATGGCGGGTTAAATAATAAATGCGAAACGCCCTCACCGGATAATTTAAGCAATACGCCAAAGCAGCGGCAGCCATCCAGCCCCACTGTACACCCTTCACATACAAGGCCACCTGACGGAAATCCACCGTACGGTAAAAATAATAAAGCAACAACAGCGTCAGCAATACGGAGGCCGCTGTTTTGACCAAACGATTTCTTGTCATACACACATCCATCCGTCTCATTTTCTCAAGAGAACGCCGCGTATCTCGACGCCCCGCTCCCCTTTCTATTATAATACAAAAAAGGCCAAATGTAAAACCTTTTTTTCACTCCCAAAAAAAATTTCATTTTTTTTCAAAAAACTCTTGACTTTTCGATTAACCCGTGCTATAATTGTTATTGTTGTTGCGGCGGTGAGCAAAACGGGCCGGAGCAGTTATGGAAATGGCCCGGTAGTTCAGCTGGTTAGAACGCTAGCCTGTCACGCTAGAGGTCGAGGGTTCGAACCCCTTCCGGGTCGCC
>CAKSSZ010000203.1 GCA_934489915.1 uncultured Clostridia bacterium
TTCTTCAAACAGGCGCTAATGATGTATATATTGTCTCCACACCTTCCGGGAAGGAACTGCTTTTGCCTGTCATCGATCAAGTGGTAAAAGAGATCGACTTGGCAGCCGGGCGCATTGAAGTACAATTGATGGAAGGGATGGAAGAGCAGTGAGGTTTGATGTGCTGACTCTGTTTCCCGGGATGTTTCCGGCGGTTTTGTCAGATAGTATTATCGGCAGAGCGGAAAAACAGGGGATTTTAGAATTAAATTATATTAATATCCGGGATTATACGACGGATAAACACGGCCGGGTGGACGATTACCCTTATGGCGGTGGTGCGGGGATGCTGATGCAGGCAGAACCGGTTGTTCGGGCATACCGTGCTGTGACAGCGAATCTGCCGGAGCGCCCCTTGTGCATTTATCTATCGCCCCAGGGGCAGGTGTTCCATCAGCAGCTTGCTCAGCGGCTTGCCAGAGATTTTTCTCATATTGTGTTGCTTTGCGGGCATTATGAGGGGATTGATGAACGTGCATTGGAGGAAATCGTTGATTTGGAGATTTCTATGGGGGACTATATCCTGACCGGAGGGGAGATTCCCGCAATGGCTCTGATCGATTCAGTGAGCCGAATGCTGCCTGGGGTACTTGGCGGGCAGGAGGAATCTTATCAGGAGGAATCCTTTTACGACGGCGGTTTGCTGGAATATCCTCAGTATACCAGACCGGAGGTATTTGAAGGGAAGCGTGTTCCGGAAGTGCTGCTATCCGGTCACCATGCCAAAATTGCACAATGGCGGCGGGAGCAGTCATTGATTCGTACCAGACAAAAGAGGCCGGATTTATTGAAGGGCAGGGAAGAAGAATGAAATGGAAGGATTGGCTGATTGCGTTTCTTTGCGGCACCGGTTTATTGCTTGGATTTTGGATTTTTGCTGATTTGGTCAAGGATAATCAGTCTGAGCTGCCTCTATTGCTGATCGCTGTTTTTGTAATTGTGATTTATTGGTTCGGCCGCAGCTTATCCTCGTGGAATTATGTTACCTTTTCACTGACGGCACAGTTTACTGCGCTGATCGGGTATAAAATTATATCGATTGTTTCAGTGATTCGCGATATTCGGGCAGACGGTTTTTTAGCGGATTATGAGGCGATTCCGTATCAAACGGTGGACTTTTTGTTTTTACTGACTGCTTTGACCTGCTTACTGATGACAGCTGTGATTCGTTTTGCGTTGACCCGAAAAAAGTTTCGGGAAATTCCTAAAAAAACAGGCCACAGGTTGTTTTTTGCCTGCGTTTTGATTGTTGCAGCGGGACTTTTGAATTTTCTGTCATGGAAGGCTGTAATGCCCATGACAGAAAAATTAGATGCCTACTGCGCTACCTTCAGCCCGGAAAAATGGGAAAAATACCCGCCAAAAAGAGAATTGATGCTGCCGGATTTCCTGGCGGCACATTTGGGAGAAAGTCAGGGAGAAATCGAAGCTCTTTTAGGGCAGCCGGAAACAGAGGACGGCTATTTTGCCGGCTACGGCGGCTCCGGTGAACTGTATGTTTCTTTTCTTTATGATCAAAACGGCGGGTTAAAGGATGTTGAATATGTATCAAAATCGCCTTTTGGTGATTTTAAAAATAATGGAAAGAAGGATTGATTATGAAAAAATTCAGAGTAGGCTTGCAGTTATACTCCGTTCGCGACGATATGGCTGCGGATATGCTGGGTACCTTGAAAAAGGTCAAAGAAATGGGTTATGACTGTGTAGAATTTGCCGGATATTTTGATCACACGGCAGAAGAAGTAAAAGCAATGCTGGATGAAGTTGGCTTGGAGTGTGTTTCTGTTCACCAAGGGTATGCTCCGTTCTTAGAGGATGAAAAGGGCATGATTGATTACTTAAAGGTGATCGGCGCCAAATATTGCGCCATTCCCTGGATGGGTGCGGAAAACCATAAAGGCGGCGAGCATAATGAACAGGCAATGAAAGAAATCGAACAGGTTGCCAAAGCCTTGAAGGCCAACGGAATTCAAATGCTGTATCACAACCATGACTTTGAATTTGAAAAATATGAAGGGAAATTCCTGCTGGATTGGCTGTATGAAACATTTTCCCCTGATTTATTGAAAACGGAGATTGATTGCTGCTGGGTACGCTATGCCGGATATGACCCCGCTGAATATCTCAAAAAATATACCGGCCGCAGCCCGATTGTTCACTTGAAGGACTTTGTTTGCACCAACTTTAATGCCGGCGCCGTTTACGGTCTGATTGATGATTCCGGCAAAACTGAGAAGCCCAAGAGTAAGGAAGAAGCCGGCTTTATGTTTAAGCCTGTCGGCCACGGTATTCAAGACATTCCTTCTATCTTGAAGGCAGCAGAAGAAGCCGGTGCGGATATTGTGATTGTGGAGCAGGATATGTCTCCTGAGCGTCCGGCATTGGAATCTGCAAAAATGAGCCGGGATTATTTAAAGAGCCTGGGTCTGTAAGAACAAACTGTTTAAGAATGTGAGGTAAAACAAGTGGAATCTGGTAGTAGTAGCGGCAGTATCAAGCCTGGAGGGCGATGTGGCGTAATCCGGTGTACGGCTGGTTTTCTGCTGACCGGATTTCCTGTTTCGCCTTGTATCTGATCATTGATGCAAACCGGTGCGTGATACTTCCTGGATTGACATTACATAAGGAAGGTGACGCCCTTGAACGATTATGATTACAAGGAATTGTCCCAGAAGGCTCTGAGCCTGCTGGAGGAGAAAAAGTATGCGCAACTGCGAGCCATTTTAGATATCATGAACGAGGCCGATATCGCCTTGATGGCTGACGAAGTGGAGGATGAATTCCTTCCGCTGCTGTTTCGTATTTTACCGAAAGAAACTGCCGCTGAGGTTTTTGTTGAAATGGAGCCGGAGACGCAGGAGAAATTGATTCGTTCGTTCAGCGACCGGGAACTGAAGCAGGTAGTGGATCAAATGTATCTGGATGATACGGTAGATT
>CAKSSZ010000204.1 GCA_934489915.1 uncultured Clostridia bacterium
CCCTCGCACCAAGTGAGCAGCTGCACCGTCTGGTCTGTGTCATTACGGAACCGATAATCCACATGATTATAACAAACCGAGGTACCGGTTCCAAAAGGCTTCCGCTCTCCTTCATCCGGCGCCAAGGCGTCTGAATGATGATGGAACTCCGTCACTGTCAACGGGCTGTGCAGCACCAGCAAATGAAGGGTGTTTCCTAAATTGCAAAGACCGCCGCCCAAGCCGGAAATCAACCGGTTATTTTGAATCACCCGTCCCTCCAGGTAGCCCTTGCGGCGGGTGGTATTGCCTACAATGTGCCAAAAAGAAAACACTTCGCCGGGGCGGATCATCAGTCCGTTGATTGCTTCACACGCCAAACGGATATTGACCGCCTTGTTTTTCTGACTTTGCAAATTCACCCCCGGCGCACGCTTAATCAGCCCCGAGCTTTGGCTCCAAACCAGGTTTGGCAGCTGAGAATGTTCTTTGTTCTTTGCAAACGTTTCATGCCCCATCCAATCCTGAATCCGTCGTTTTGCAATCTCTTTTTTCCAGGAGATTGCATAACACAAAGGCCCTCTGTCACAAAACAGGGTCTTTTCTTTTTTCATTTGCAGCTTCATCCTCTCCCATTAAAATCTCCCCCAAACGGTTTCGGGAAGCGGGAACAAGACGGCGGAAAGCTAACAGTAAACGCTCCGCCCGCCGACGGATCCCGATTTTTTTCTCTGTATCATATCCGAAATATTTCACTAAAACGGTGGCAATGCCGCACCGGTTGGCCCCCAGCACGTCCGTAAAAATCTGGTCCCCAATCATCACAACCCGCCCGCAGGGCAAGCCCAGCAGCTCCAGCGCCCTCCGGTATCCGCCCGGTTTGGGCTTTTCTGCGTCGCATACATAGAAGGTTTCCATCCCCCGTATGAACCTGCAAATCCGTTCCTCGTCGTTATTGGACAGCAGTAGGGTTTGAAATCCGATTTCATGCAGCCGGGCAAACAATGCGTCCACCCGGGGCGTAGAATCCGCTCCGTGGGGTACCAGCGTATTGTCTACATCAAAAATCAACCCTCGGTAGCCTTTTTCATACAGCTTCGGGTAATCAATCGCAAACACATTGTCAGCATAAGCGTCCGGAAATAACATCATTCCCCCTCCTATGCCGACATTTTATCATAAAATTCCCCATCTGTCAAGAAAATCCGCCCTGACTCCTTCAGAGGCAGCGCCGGGGCGACCAATCCGGATACACATAACGGCAGCGTTCTTTCAAAGTTTTTGCCCGATCCCCCTAAGAACGAAAAAACTGTTTAGAAAGTCAACTGACTTTCTAAACAGTCTCTTTTTCTCAGTCGAAGCTTTGAAAAAATTCCAGCATCGCCCGCTCATATGCCTCCCGATCCACCCAATAGCTCATGGCATGGTCGGCATACGGCACAATTAACAGCCGCTTCGGAGCAGCACAGGCACGGTAATTTTCATAACTCATCTCCACCGGCACAAAATGATCTTGAGCGCCATGGATCAGCAGTGTGGGGATCTGCGTATGGGACAGAGCCTTCACAGTAGAATGTTCCCCGGCGCGCATGCCGATTTTCCGCTCGCATAACCAGTCTGCCATCCGGCTGCGCAGCCAATAGCTCATATGCAGGTTCCGGCGTGCCACGTGTTTCCAAATCGCCTGGGGCGAGGTAAAGCCGCAATCTGCCATGATCCCGTGTACCGGTACGGGAAAATCCAAATCAGCCGCCATCAACACCGTAGCCGCCCCCATAGAAATCCCTGCCAAATAAATCGGCACCTCCCGTCCGCAGCGGCACACTGCCCAATCAACCCAGGAGACACAGTCGTACCGCTCCGCCAGACCAAACCCCATATAATCGCCGCCGCTGTTGTTCTGCCCCCGCTGCTCCACATACAACACGCTGCAATTCTGCCGCCGCCAGAAATCAGAAATCAAGCCGTAATCATAATGCCAGGAGGAACGCCACCCGTGAAATGCAATGATCAGCCGCCGGGGTGAAGGAACCGGATAGAAATGCCCGATTAGCGTCACGCCGCCGTTTCCGGTAATGGTCACCTGCTCATGGGACTGCGCCTGCAAATGTTCCGACGCCTCCCTCGCCGCCGTCTCAAAGGCCTGCTCCTTTTGCCCGCCTGAAATCAACCCGCCCGTATGCTTCATCACTCGGGGCTGCTCCCGGTTCAGCGCCGTTTCCACCAGCAGCTTTGTGGTATACACCGCCGCACACGCTCCTGCGGCAAATGCCGCCCCCGTTGCGGCCAATAACCAATTTTTCCGCTTTGACACTTGTCTTTCCTCCCCTATCGGTCTTTTCTATTAGTATATCATTTTTTCCCGATTTCATAATCAGTTTCCCGGATATTTAAAAGAATATGCAGAAGCTGGCGGCTGATCCTCGTGTGGGTAATGTCTTTACTTTTTAACAGGTCGCAAAAATCCTGAAAATCTGTAAAATAACGCAGGGCATTTGTGATTTTGTTTGAAAAATCAGTAGAAACATCTGCATACCGGGTATAACCTGTTTCGCTTTCAGATAAAAGTTTATAATAGAGCATAGAAGAAAAATCCTGTTCAGACAAAAGTGTCGTATCATCAGCAAAAAGATGGTCTGCACTTGCCTTTGGAACAGCAGATAAAAGAGCCTGTCTATCATCAGGAGAAAGAGGTGCTGTTTGCAGCAGGGCGTGGCGGATAGCACTTGCCGAAGAAAAGCCTTCTGTAAGCTCCGTTGAATGATAACCGCTGTCAGTACGCTGTATCGGCAGAGGTACAATATCAGAATGACGACGCAGCAGGGCTTTCTGGTATTCTAATGCAAGGATATTATTCGGTGAAGCAAGCAGCAAGTCAGGTGAATCTTTCATACTCATATCAGAGGCTTTCATATAAGAAAGCAGGGCAGCTTCTCTTGCTTTTGGAAAAGCATAGCCTTTTTTTAAATAATAAGACAGGGAAGTGCAGAAAG
>CAKSSZ010000205.1 GCA_934489915.1 uncultured Clostridia bacterium
GCTTTATCGCAGGCGTGAGCGACGGATTGTCGTCCATGGTGAAGTGGAGATACAGGCAGTTTTTCTCTTTGCTCTTGCGTCGGCTCTTCCTTACTATAAATAAAAGCTTCCACGCCAACGTTTCTGATTTCATGGTTCGCCACACTGCTCACCCCCTTCTTGCAGCGTCCAAAAATTCATCAAACGAATTTCCTTTGTCCGCCAAGATTGCCTTATCAATCGCTTTTGATATGATTTCTTCAATTTCCGAATTTGCCTCTGCAAGAATTCTGCTTTTCTCCGTTTCAGCCGCCGCACGGGCGTCTTTTAAAATTTTATCCTTTTCTTTATCGGCAGCAGCAATATGATCTTTGGCAATTTCATCTGCATCTCGAAACGCCTTCGCCTTCATTCCGTCAATTTCAGCCTTTGCGGCTTCCAATTTTTCAGCATATTCTGCCTGCGTTTTTTTTGCTTCATTCAACTTTTCGTTTGCAGAATCATCCATTTGCCGATAGTATTCTTCCCGTTTCTGCATAAATTGCTTTACGGGCTTATACAACAGAAAATACAAACCGCCGGCCAGAATAATGAAATTGAACAGATGCAGCAAAATTTGCTGCCAATCAATATTCAGTGGAACATTCATATCGATTCTCCCTTTTACATTACAAAGATGACTAAGATCGCAACAATCAACGCATAGATAATTGCTGTTTCAATAAATACCAGTCCAAGCATCATGCTCGTACGAATTTTTCCTTCTGCTTCCGGCTGTCTGGAAATTCCTTCAGCGGATTTTGAAACCGCCATTCCCATTCCGATTGCACCGCCTGCAGCCGCCAAGCCAACACCAATTGCCGCAGCAAGCGCTTTAGACCCAACAGACGCAGCCTCTGCCGCTTCCCCGGCATTACCGGCAGCATATGCTGTCAAAGAAAGCATCAGCGCCAACGCAACCAAGCTAACCAACAAAACCATTTTTTTTAGCTTCATTCTCTTTTTCATCATAAAAACCTCCATTTCAGGCTTTTGCCTGTGTTTTTTTATTTTCGGATACTTCTCCGTAAAACAATGCAGTCAGCATTGTTAACACATAGGTTTGAATCAGCGCATGCAGCAATGTAAACATGACGCCGACAATGACCGGCAGCACAAAGCTTAACCGTATGTTATAATAAACAAGCTCCGTTACCAAAAGGCCGCTGAGCAACGCCCCGAACAAACGGAAGCTCATGGAAATCGGCAGTGAAAATTCCTTGAGTGTATTTAAAATGCCTTTGAATTTATTCCCCGCAATTCCGCCGGAAAGAATAATAAGATAAGAAAAACACCCAAGAGCAATTGCCGCATTAATATCCGACAGAGGCGCCGGAAGCGTGATAGATGTATTGTTTGTGGTTACCGCCTGCAGCCCGAATAATTCAAAGATGGTTCCGGTAAAAATGTATACCCCCGCCCCAAAGACATACGCTCCCAAAAAGGAATTCCGTTCGGGACTGTTCGTTTTTGCAAGCTGATCAAAAAAACCAACCAGCTGCTCCAGCACCAGCTGAAATTTTCCCGGTACATACTTGAATTTCGGTATCACGAAAATTCTGATCAACAAAGCTGCCGTCAATAAAATCAGCGTGACTGTGATGGCAGAAATCAGCGATGGATTTACAGCCTTGATGCCCAATAAGCTGATTTTGTTTTCCTCGTGCAGCACAGCGTCACGCATCATTGACCGAATGGATTCTTTATTCGTATGCTCCCCGAACATCAATGCAAGAACAAAGGATGCCACAATCAATGCAAGCCATACAATGATACCGGTTACACTTTTTTTCCTGTTCATAAGCATCATCCTTTCCTATCAGCAAATCATCAGACTGATCTGCCAATGCCCATGCCTTTCCCATTTCTGACTGTCTAAATTCTCTTGACTTTCAGGATAAATTATATTATAATACATTTATACCCATATGTAAAATGTATAATATGTATATATACCATATGTAAATTATATAATTGGAGGTAATTCTATGAACATCAATTATGACTATTACAAAATATTTTATTACGTTGCAAAGTGCGGCGGCGTCTCACAAGCGGCAAGAGTTCTGCTGCAAAATCAACCCAATTTGACCAGAACCATTAAGAATCTGGAAAACCAGCTGGGCTGTCCCCTGTTTTTGCGTACCAGACATGGCATGAAGCTAACAGCAGAAGGAAAAACGCTCTATAAGCATGTGCGTATTGCCTTTGAACATATTGAAACGGCAGAAAATGAGCTTTCCCAAAGTATGAATCTGGAAAACGGCACCATTTACATTGCAGCCAGTGAAATTGCACTGCGCTGTCTCCTGCTGCCTGTTTTTAAAAAATATCGGGCGCTGTATCCTAAAATACACATCAGAATCAGCAATCATTCCACTCCACAGGCAATAGCAGCCATTGAAGACGGCTCCGCCGATTTCGCTGTGGTCACCACGCCATCCATACATTCTGCAACCGTAACCGAAACCAGTGTAAGACCCATCCGCGATGTTGCCATATGCTCCCCGGCTTTTACCATGCTGTTGGGGCGAAAGGTATCTCTTTCAGAGCTGAAAAACTATCCGTTGATTTCGCTCAGCAAGGGCACCAATTCCTATGAATTTTATTCGGACTTTTTTAAAAGTCATGGGGAACGGTACCGACCGGATATTGAGGCATTTACAGCAGACCAGATTTTGCCCATTGTGGAATCAGACTTAGGCATCGGCTTTGTTCCTCAGGAGTTTATTGATCCGTCCGACCATATCAAAGTGATTGACCTGGTCGAAAAAGTACCTGCCCGTAATATCTGTATCGTCAAACGTGCGGAGCAGCCCTTGAGCGGTGCCGCAAGAGAACTGGAAAAAATGATATTGAATCATTTCTGATCATTCCTGCATTATTCATAATAAGAAAACAAGCATATCACCAAAT
>CAKSSZ010000206.1 GCA_934489915.1 uncultured Clostridia bacterium
GGGGCGGTGCATGAGTATTTCAAAGGCACTTTGTACCGAATGCGGCTTGTGCAAAAAAATCTGTCAAAGGGAAAAGTGCATTTTCTGCGAAAAATGCGTGAAATCTTGCCCGAACGGTGCAAGAAAAGTGATTGGAAGAGAGATCGAAGAGGGCGAATTATTAAAAATCGTTTCCGAGGATAAGGTGTTTTATCAATCGGCGGGGGGAGTAACCGTTTCGGGCGGCGAATGCATGCTGCAATATAAATTTCTCGAATCATTTTTAAACGGCTGCCGCAAAAGCAAGATTCACACCGCAGTTGATACCGCAGGCGCAGTTCCGTGGGATCATTTTGAAAAAGTACTCCCCTATACGGATTTATTTCTGTATGATGTCAAGTGCATTTCTCCGCATTTACACAAGCAGTTCACCGGTATGGACAACAGTATCATTCTGCTTAACCTAAAAAGGCTCAAAAATGCTCGTGCGCAAATTCATGTGCGCATACCGCTGATTCCGGGATTTAACGACAATGATGACGAAATGAAGAAAATTGCTGATTTTCTGAACGGTATTATGCCGAAAAAAATTGAGCTTCTCCCCTATCACACTATGGGTATCGGCAAGGCGGAGTCAATCGGTAAAAAACCGATTCGGTTTAAAATTCCCACCAGTGATATCCTCGCCAAATACAAAAAATATTTTGAACAGTTGTAATTGCGAAAAAAATCTGTTATAATAATTCTTGGGTGATCAAATGAAAAAATATCAAAAAGTTGCGTGCCTTAATCTGCCGGACTCATCGCTGCACTATAAAAAATACACGGTATCGTCTTCGTGCCGCCCCCATATGCACAGATTTTACGAAATTGAGCTAATAGAAAGCGGCAGTGGCGTTCATATAATAAACGGCATAAAACACCCGTACCAAAAGGGAACAATGTACCTTTTAAGACCCACCGATTTGCACGAAATCATCATAGAAACACCATCGGTCAACCACCTTTTGCAAATCCCGGTATGCACCATGCCGAAAGATATTATTGAATCAATCAACTCGACAACACATATTTATGCGGCAACGCTGAACAATGAGCAATCCAAGTTTTATGAAATGCTGTTTGACTCACTGAAGGAAATTACGCCCGCTCACGGAAAACTTGATTTACAGCTTAGTATAAACATCTTTTCCGCCATTACGCTGTCATTTTTGAAGCTTGAATTTTCGAAAGAAACCGATATGGTCGTGACAGGCAACTCCAAAGTACACGGTATCATAGAATATATTCAGGGCAATTTCACAAAAAATATCAGTCTTTCCGACTTGGCGAATCACGTGTTCCTAAACAAAAACTATTTATCATCCATGTTCACAAAATATACCGGCATTACCGTTACCGAATATATCAGGAGAATGCGGCTCGACTACGCCTATCTGCTGTGCCTGACAACGGAATATTCCAGCTCACAAATCGGAGATATGTGCGGATATCACTCGGCTTCCAACTTCCTTCGTGACTTTAAAAACAGATATCACGTCTCACCCATGTCGGTAAGAAAAGCAAATGAGAATCAACAAAACTGAAAAGTGCAAAAAAATCCTTAAATAACAGCAAGAAGCCGCCCGATTTTGGGCGGCTTCTTGCTGTTACACTTCCTGATAGAAATAAAGTTTTGCAGTTCGCTTCTCCGGCATTTTGATCTCAAATTCCTCTTTGCCGGAAATGGTAAATGTTTCTCCGCTGTCTGCGTCGGTTAGCATATATCGTTTGCTGTCCGAAAGTGCTTCCAGCGTAAGTATAATAGAAGGATACGGCGAATCATCCCGACGGAAGATTTGCACAATCCCATCTTTACTTTCCGGGCGATCGTACTGAACCGCCATGGTTGCGCCTCGGTCGGAGGTAACGCTTGTAAGCGGATATAAATCACAGGACAGATAAGGTCTTACCGTTTTGTATTCGACACAGTATTTTTTCAGCCAATCAACCATTTCTTGATCATCAGGCAGCTTCTCGTCCACCGAAAAAATGTAATTTGTGGTGAGTGCCGGTGCATAGGAGCTTCTGATTCTGTACGTATCGCCGATTGCCCTGCCTGTTCCCGTACCTGTAAACGGCGCCCAGATTCCGTAGGTTACATTTTGATACTGATTGCTTTCGGGCTTAAAATCCGCAGTACATTGGTAATCCGATCTCCAAAGGGGGATGGAACGGCGCAGTGTTTCGATATCAATTCTTCTCCCGCCGCTGGCACAGTTGTCAATAATGAGATGCGGGAACTTCTCAAGGAGCTTGTCCCACAGCCGGTACATTCCGTTGATATGCTTAATTTCACTGATTCCCTTGCGGTCAAATGCGTCATTGCTGCGCCAATAAACCAGGGGTTTCATATTAAAATCCTGTCTGTAACAGCTGATGCCAAGGGTTTCGATCGCATCCGAAAGAAAATTGAAGCAGTAATTCCAAGCATCCTCATTTCCAAGATTTAAAAGAAGATCCTTCTGGTTAAGAACATCAGGCCACTCTCCGGTTGACGATCTGAAAAAATATTCCGGGTGCGCCAACGCCTCCGGTGCGGTATACATTGATCTTTCCGACTCAAACCAAAGCAAAAACTTCATTCCGGCGTCTTTGATTGCTGCCGCAACGTCACGAAGCTCCTTTGGATGAACCAGTTTGTTCACCCTCCAGTCACCTACAAAGCTACCCCAATCCCCGGTAAATTCGTTGGGAGAATCTTGTTCCGAGGTACCGTACCAGCCGGCATCCAGCCACAGATAGTCAAACGGAATGTTATTTTTCTTAATAAATTCAATGCGTTCCAAAACCTTTTCACTTTTCAGTCCGCCCCAAATTCCGCAACACAGCGGGCCATATTCATCCCTGCCGGGTTGCCCAATCAGTGAAAAGTGCTTTTTCACAAGTC
>CAKSSZ010000207.1 GCA_934489915.1 uncultured Clostridia bacterium
GCCCCTTCCTCAATAATGCCGGTTTTGATTTCCAGTGGGGTGGCGGCGTCTGCTGCGGCGATGGTGAGCCGGTTTTTTTGATCCGCTCCCAGCAGGCAATGGACGGGGGCGCCGGTGCACAGGTGCGATTTGGTGGTTCTCATACGCCAGTTTGCCCCTAAGCTCTTGCTGACCTCCGACCAGCCGTCTATATTCAGGTGGGATACCAGCTCCACGCAGGGCAGCTCCCATTCTACGGTGATCGGCCGGGGGGATTGCTTGGGGGTAAAGCGGATGTTCACCTCCAGCAGGGTGACCTCCTCCGCCGTTTCATGTACGGTTACGGAAGCGCCTTCATAAGTCTTGATGCGATAATTTATCACAGGATTGCTCCTTTCCGATTGGGTTTTCTTTTATCTTACCATTTTCCTCGAAAAATGAAAATGGAGAATTGGTGCTTTCGGTTGTATTTTTGTTGCTTTTTTCCCCGGAGTGTGATACAATAAGAGGGAAAGGAGGCAGAGATAATGCAGGAGGACTATTTTGTTAATCCTTTGTATGAACCGGCTGATTTTTTGAGTTTTTTCTCCTGCGGGGTGACCAATGCGGTGCCGCCCTTTGCGATTCGGGAGGCGATTCGGGAGGAATATATTTTTCATTATCTGATGAGCGGCGTTTGTATTTATGAGGTGGACGGGAAGAAATATCGGGTGGAGAAGGGTGCTGTTTTTTTGATTGTGCCCGGTGTGACGGTAAGCTATTATCCCGAGGGAGCGTACAGCGCCGCATGGATTAATTTTAACGGAACGGCAGTGGAGGAAGGGCTGCGGCGGTGCGGCTTGTCGCAGGAACACCCGGTTGCGGCGGGAGTGGACGCCGGCTTTGCGCAGGCGGTGGTAGGCTGTTTGCAATATAAAGAGCATCCGGAGGGGGAGAGCCTGCGGCTGGCGGCTTTAACGCTGGAGTGCTTTGCTTATTTGGAAGAGGCGGGAAGGCGGCAGCGGAGAATGGCAGATCGGGAGCGATATGTGAAAACGGCTGTTTCTTATATGAAGCTTTATTATGCGAAGCCGATGAGGCTTTCTGATGTGCTGGCGGGGCTGAATATAGAACGCAGCTATTTTTCCCGATTGTTTAAGGCGGAGATGGGAGTGTCCCCGAAGGGGTATCTCATTCATTTGCGGCTGGAGCGTGCCAAGCAGCTGATGGCGTCGGGAAAGTCGGTGAAGGAGGCGGCCGCTGCGGTGGGGGTGACGGATTTGTATTATTTCAGCAAGCTGTTTTCCCGCCATGTGGGAATACCGCCGTCCCGATGGAGGCGGAATGCTTGCAGTGACCCGGACGGTGGGAAAAGCGGGTCTGCCGAGGATACGCTGCGGCGGGAATAGAGACCGGCTTGGAACGGCTTTTGGTGCGGGAAGGCGACAAAAACGAAGGACATTATGGTTATGAAATGACCTCCAAGAATCGTAACAAGCCATAGAGGGCTACTTGCCCAAAACCGTTTCCTGCTGTATGGTTTCGGGGCGGTTTTGGGCGTTTTTTCGATGTGAGCGGCTTCCTCTTGGCGGAGGTAATCTTTACTGCCAACCATTCAAAAGCCGCTGTTTGTCACTTCCGGGTAACAAAAAAGCACCGTATTATTACGACGCCTTTGTCTTGCTCGGAAGTGAAAAGAAAATAGTTTGTTGCTCTCAAAAAGCTTGTATCTTGTCTTTCCACCACGGGAAATTGCCTCCACCAATTCCCCAAAAATATGGTTTCAGCGCATCCATTGATATTTCATAATCGACGGTATAGTTTCGCTTATCTTCCGGTTGTACATTTTTCCACAGCTTTATCGTTGCAGATACCGTTTCGTCAGAGGAGTCTCCAGTCCACCATAAGGGGAATAAAATCCGTTCCGTACCAATTCTAAAACGCACGGTTCAATATTTTGAACATTACATGAAGTTGTTTCACCCAAATGAGAAAAAAGATAGTGACCCATTCCTTTTCTACACCACGATTCATGAACGGCGTAATCCGATTTCGGCTGATACGGTTGCACGCTTTTTTAACATATATGCGAAAAAAGCTCATGAAAAGTGTGCAGAAACGCCTGAACATATTCATCCACCTATGCTTAGGCATACTCGGGCAATGCCTCTTTATCGCAATGGGATGCCGATGATAGGATACGTAAGCTTGCAGGTTTATGCTAAATGGTTATTCCGAGGATTTTTAGTTGACACATACTATTTTCAGTATGTTGCAGATTTTCTCGAAATCACTTTTGATTCGGCATAATCTTGGCAAGGAAATCCACCGGTAACAACATCAATATTGTCCGGAAAAACCTTTTCGCCATCTTTTGCGCGCTTCACAAGGGCAACAATACGATCAATATGATATATTTCTTTAGCATTCTTCATTCTATTGGAAAAATAAGAAACTCAAGCAGTTTTTGCATCTGGACGAATCTATGAGCAAAAACAGTATAGAAGCCTGTCTCTGCCACTCTTACGGTATTACCGCTTTCTTCTCTGTTTGATGGCGGTTACCTGTTCCAATCCTTGTTCGGGAAAATCTCGTCCAGCTTGCCAAAGGCGGCTTCCTCCGGAGACGCTTCGTCCTTTTTGATTTTGATCCCGCCGCCGAAGGCCGCCACCTGCAGGGGTGCGTCCCCTTCCCGAAAGGCGTGGAGCAGCATTTGCTCCTCTCGGCTTAAGGGGGCGCAGGTTTCTGTTCTGCCCAGCAGATAATCTACGGTGCAGTCCAGCCGATCTGCCAGCTTACACAGGGTATCACCGTTTGGGGTGGTGCCCTTTTTCCATTTGGTTACCGTGGCGGAGGACACGCCGATTTCTGCCGCCAGGGGGTTGGGCTTGATGTTGTTTTGCAGGCACAGGCCGTAAAACCGATCCCAAAAGGTTGGTC
>CAKSSZ010000208.1 GCA_934489915.1 uncultured Clostridia bacterium
CGCAGCAGCTCCAGCAGCTCCAGCACCACCGCCACCTGCCGGTCAGAGGCCAGATAGCCGGTATACAGGGCGTCGAACTTCACGCCCTGCGCCTTCCAGTGGCGGGCCACCGGCAGCAGCTGATCCGTCAGATCCAGACAGCGGAAATCCGGAAAGCTGGTGTGCGTGCTGAGTACGGCGGTGGGCAGTATGGCGCACTCCACCCCCATGGCGGAGACCACCGGCAGCGCCACCGTCTGGGAGCAGCGGCCCAGACAGGACACGTCCTGTATGCTGGCAATACGTTTCATGAAACGTTCCTCATTTCTTTTTGTGCATTCATTTTATTATACCAGCTTTTGGATATCACTATATGACCAGTTCGTGCAAGACGGGTAATACCAGATGGGCTTCATGATTTTTTTCTTGTGCCGGGGCGGAGAATGTGGTATAATAGTATGGTAATATGCGGGTATGATGGAATTGGTAGACATGCGAGATTTAGGTGATGTCACCTCGGTGTAGGGTTTTATCACCCTATCATTCGCCGTGCTCTTTCTTTGGTAAAAGCAGGTTCATCCTGTTTTTATAGATGTGGGTCAAGCGTTATGCTCCGCCTCGGTTCCTCGCCGTGTAAAACAGAGGGCAATAAAATAGCGACAGGAAGCCCTGCCGCTCATATCTGCGGGCATGATGGAATTGGTAGACATGCGAGATTTAGGTTCTCGTGCAGCGATGCGTTGGGGTTCGAGTCCCCATGCCCGCACCAACCTAAGCAGGCTCTTGTTGAGCCTGCTTTTTATTGGAGATGATTTGTATGCCATTTGAAAAAGAAATTAGAGACACCATTTTAGCGTATTGCATGCGCGATTTGCCAAATGACATCTGGTATGAAAATGCGTTTGATTTTGTGAAAGATAGCTCGCTCAAGGCAAGATTGATTTCAGAATTTAAAAATGCGCGATTTATATACAAAATGTTTGAAGGGCTTGCTGCTGAAGACGAGTTGCTACTTGCCGAAGTGAAAATGCAGGTGCTAATGTATGCATCCATTTTCGAAGCAACGATTCATTATGTCCTTTTTGATCAGTACTACAAAAACACTCCTATTGTTCAGAATCTGCTTACCCAAAAAGTCAACAAGCCATTTTCCATTCCCACCAGTCAATTATCTGCTATTAATAAACTGCTTTTTCATGACGGAAAAACAATTATACCTTATTTTGAAACTACGCAAAAACGAGATATTACTAAAGTTCGGTTTGATGAAAAATGTATTGCAGCGTTCCAACTCGGTATCTTAACGGGGATTCCTGAACAAAATGACCCTACTGCGGATATTTTGTCGGATATCAAACAGATTGCAGGTATGCCCCCCTTCTGTGCTGAATTAATTAGGATTTACGAGGTTCGCAACGCAATTCATTTGCATGCAGAATTAAAAAAGGAAATAGATTATCATTTGGCTCTTTCCAAAATTGCATATCGAAGAATGCAACCTTTCCTAAATCAAATCAGAACCAAACTGAATACAGATGGTTTGCTCTGAAAACCTTCTAACAGCACCTGGTGGGAAGACCCCAAATGTACGAGTGACTATTTTTAATAGGGCGTATATGAGTAGATTGGAGCGGGTCAGCATGGCAACTACAACCAAAAAGCAACATTATGTCTGGAGAAAGTATCTTGCGCCGTGGACGAATAACGGAAGCCTTGATACAGGAAAGATCTTCGTGTATCGGAAAAAAACAAGGGGCACACAGCAGGTAATTGAACAGCGCGGACTGATGAAAATAGGGTTTGAAAACTATTTTTACGATATCAGCGGCTTTACCAAGAAAGATATCAGAGTATATGAACAGTTTCTTGCGTATATACAGAAAGATCAGTTGATTCAATTTGGCGTAAACACGGAGACCCTGGAGCTCGCAAATTCCCAAAAAGATTTTATCGAAAAGGAAATCATGTGTTCTGCCGAAGACATTGACAATTCGTATCATTTTCTTGATCTGTTAAAATCAAAGAATCCCTCATTTTATCAGGATAGCACCGCACAGGTATTGATCAACACGCTAAAGGATGAGATTATTAACCGCGTTATGTTTCAAGAACAAGTCTTATCGGACCAGGAATTGATTCAAAAAATGGTCGAATGTGCGGACGATATAGATACACCAGACTTGAAGTATGAGTTCAATTTATTTTTTTGTATTCAATATTTTCGTTCACCCAAAATTCATGGCAACCTTTCAAAATCCTTTGAGGATTTTAAAAAACTGTCTCCTGATTATTCTGACCTGAAAGCAAACTTTTTTGTGAAACTGATCACCCTGTATTACGCACAGAAGATGGCACTGAATATCACCCAGAATTTAAAATCGAAATTGGTGGTATATGAAAACAGGACAGCGCTCCCATTTATCACTGGAGACACCCCCATCGTTGTACACCCGCGTTCGAGCGCCCAATTGACGGTGTTTTACTATCCCATTTCACCTGAGATTGCTGTCAGTATGATGATTTCCAATATATTCTCATTCAAGGAGAATGAAGTTGTACCGATTGACGATGTCTCCAAGGTAAAAGCGTTTAATGACATGCTGTACGAAAATTGCTTCAATGAAGTGTACGCAAACGACAATAAGATATTAAATGTGTACTGCACACCCTAACAATTAACGCCCCTATAACGTATTGAAGATTCTTTCCATTGTAATCTCATCTATCTCCTGCTCCAGTCCCTGTATTCTCCCCTGTAACGACAAAATGTGGGCGTCGAGGATTGGTTTCCTCAACGCCCACATTTTTTGCAGCTGTGCCAGCTTCTTTAGTTCCACGGCACACTGCTCTCGCACAGTTTCGGTATACTCCTGCACCGCAGCATCCAG
>CAKSSZ010000209.1 GCA_934489915.1 uncultured Clostridia bacterium
TTCCCATTGACGGCCGGCTTTTTTACCGGGGGATTGATGTGGTTGATCTGGTGACCTCCTCCCAAAAGGAGCATCGGTTTGGATTTGAGGAAACCTGCTATTTGCTGCTGTTCGGTTCCCTCCCCACGGCCGCGGAGTTAGAATCCTTCCGCCGGTTGATTGAAGAACATCAGCAGCTGCCGGACGGGTTTGTGGAAGATATGATCTTAAAGGCGCCCAGTCCCAATATTATGAACAAGCTGGCAAGAAGCGTGCTGGCGCTTTATTCCTACGACCCTAATCCGGACGATTTGGATTTTGACAATATTCTGCGCCAATCCATTTCCCTGGTCGCTCATTTTCCCTCGCTGATTGCATATGCCTACCAGGCAAAGCGCCATTATTATGACGGGCAAAGCCTGATTATTCATACCCCCAAGCCGGGTGCGTCCATTGCGGAAAATCTGCTGCACATGACCCGGGCGGACAATCAATATACCATGGAGGAGGCATATGCGCTGGACGCAGCCCTTACCCTTCACGCAGAGCACGGCGGCGGCAATAACTCCGCTTTTGCCACCCATGTGGTTTCCTCCTCCGGCACCGATACTTACTCCGTCATCGCCACCGCAGTGGGAGCCTTAAAGGGCTTTAAGCACGGCGGAGCAAATATTAAGGCGCGCAACATGATGCTGGATCTGGAAGCGCATTTGGACAGCTGGGAGGATGAAGCAGCCATCCTGGAATATCTGAACCGGCTGCTAACCAAAGAGGCGTTTGACCGCTCCGGCTTAATCTACGGCTTCGGCCATGCAGTCTATACCGTTTCGGATCCCCGTGCAACGCTGCTGCGTAGCCGGGTGGAGCAGCTGGCGGTAGGAACCGAATTTGAACCGGAATATCGGCTGTACGAACGGGTAGAACGGCTGGTACCGGTGGTGTTCCGTGAAAAAATGAACCGGGATATTGTCACGAATGTGGATTTTTATTCAGGTCTTTTGTATCACATTTTAAATATTCCGGAGGATTTATTCACCCCCATTTTTGCCATGGCAAGAATTGTGGGCTGGTGCGCTCACCGGATTGAAGAGGTCTATGCCAACGGGAAAATTATTCGCCCTGCCTATAAAAGCGTATCGCCCCGTCAAAAATATGTCCCGATTCAAGACAGATAGAGATAAGAGAACATCCCGATTAAGCGCAAAGCAAAACCGGGATGTTTTTTCTTTTCATTATTTCATGCTGAGTCGGATCTGATCAGAGATCATAGCAATAAATTCTGAATTGGTTGGCTTGCCTCGGTTGGTATGGATGGTATATCCAAAATAAGATGACAGTACATCCGGGTCGCCCCTGTCCCAGGCAACCTCGATGGCATGGCGAATTGCCCGCTCTACACGGGAATGAGTGGTACCAAACTTTTTTGCAACAGAAGGATAAAGCTGTTTGGTAATTGCATTGAGTAAATCCACATCGTCAATTACCTCTAAAATCGCTTCTCTCAAATATTGATACCCCTTGATGTGAGCCGGGATTGCAATTTCGTGCATAATTTTAGTCACTCTGGTTTCCATATCCTCTGCAACCGGCGCCGGAGCGGTCGTCTGAAACACAGGCTGCTCCTCCCCTGCAAACTGGTTAATCCGTTCAATCAGGATATGAAAATCAATTGGCTTTACCATATAATAATCCACACCCAAGCGCATAGCCGTTTGCATTGCCTTTTCTTTGTTCAGTGCTGTCAGCATCATGATCACAGGCAGCTTTTGAAATTGCTCTCGATTTTCCTGAATTTTTTTCACCACATCCAATCCGTCCATATACGGCATACAGTTATCCAGTAAAATTACGTCCGGCTGCAGCGCACAAATTTTATCGTAAGCCTCTTCTCCGTTATACGCAGCCCCCACAATTTCCATATTTGGCTGTGAATGAATCAGTTCTTGTATACTCTCACAAAATTCGATGTTATCATCCGCAGCAAATACCTGTATTTTATTCATTTTTCCGCTCCTTTTTTCATTCATTATTTTTTTATGTTATTTTTGTACAACTGTCTTTCATGTTCCCCCGTTGCAAAATCAGCTAAAATATACTCCCCCGTCGCCCCCCTTTTTACTTCTTCACGTTCTTTCACTCCTATCTTTGTAATCAATACTTGGAATATCTTTTATTTATTCCTATGTTTTATATTTTACACCAATCTTTTCCATTTGTCAATAGCAAATTCAAAATAATTAGCAATTTTTGTAAAACAAACTTTTCCCTTCTTCGACAGAACTCACGCAAACATTGACGAGTTATGAAAATTGTGCTATAATAAATAGGAAAAAAGAAAAAACAATAAAAAATGAGGAGATACCATGAAGCTTGGACTCACTTTAGAAGGCGGCGCCAGCCGTACTTATTTTTCAGTTGGGGTAATGGATGTGCTGCTCCGGGAAAAGATTATGGCAGACGTTGTAGTCGGTTCCTCTGCCGGAATCGCCAACGGCGTCAACTATGTTTCCCGTCAGGAAGGGCGATGTCTGGAGTTAGGGATGCGTTATATTGCAGATAAGCGCTATATGGGGCTGCGGCACCTGCTGAATCCGAAAAACCGAAGCTATTACAATATTTCTTTCGTGTTTGATCAGCTGCCTAACCGCTACCTTCCTTTTGACTATGACGCTTACCGCCGCTTCCCCGGTCAGGTCGTTGCAGCGGTCACCAATATTGAAACAGCCCAAACAGAATATTTACCCGTCACCGGCGACGACCCCACCTGGCGCACCTTACTTGCAAGCTGCGCATTGCCGCTTTTGTTCCCGGTGATTGACCTAAACGGGAAAAAATACATGGACGGCGGCATTTCCAACCCCATTCCGGTGGATGAAGC
>CAKSSZ010000210.1 GCA_934489915.1 uncultured Clostridia bacterium
ATATAATAGAGATAACCATGATGGGGGTGGTCTGTCTCCGCCGGGAGTGTGCCGCCAAACCTGCCGAAAATGGCGTTTTGGCATGGCTCGGCTTGTGTGATTTTGGGGATATGATGAAAAAGGAGGGAACGGAGCATGAAACGGTTGATCGTGTGTGATTTTGACGGAACCTTGTATCAAAAGGGCTGCGGCCGGCAGTTTCACAGTATGCTTTCGCTCCTTACTCATTCGGAGGTTCCCTTTGCGGTAGCCAGCGGGCGGCCGTGGCATATGCTGCGGCAGTATTTTGAGGATGTGTTGGATCGGATTTATCTGGTCTCTAACGACGGCGCCCTGATTACCAAGGGGGAGCAGATTTTATATGCCGCCCCCATTCCGCCGGAAGGACTGACCGAGCTGTGCGAGGATCGGGATTTTGTAGCCTACGGCGCATTGCTTTCCTATTTAAAGATCGGTGGGACGGCAGAGCGTATCCGCTGGCGGCAGACCTTTCGGCAGCACGCAATGGAAGTGCGCCATGTGACGGAGATAAGCGAGCCGATTTATAAAATTTTCTTTCCGGGCGATGTGGCGGCTCCGCCTTTTTTACAGCCCACTTATGCCAGAAACGGCGTCACGGAATTTGCCCGGGAGGGAGTGCATAAGGGAACGGCGCTCCGGTATCTGGCGGAGCGGGAGGACATTTCGGCTGCCCAATGCTATGCCTTTGGGGACGGAGAAAATGACAGAGAGCTGTTTGCGTCTGCCGGTCACAGTGCGGCGATGGTACACTCTCCTCCCAAAGTAAAGGAGAGCGCCGACCGGGTGTGTACAGCGTTTTACGAAGAATTGAAAGAAATGATAAGGGGTGACTTTTTATGAATCATCAACCTGTAAGAACCATTCCGAAAACAGAAAGAATTGATCAGCTGAAAGAAGATTTGTTCCGCAATATGCCGGAAATTGAATCTGCTCGGGCAGTATTGCTGACTGAATCTTATCGGCAAACGGAGCAGCTGCCGATGATCAAGCGGCGCAGTGCGGCGTTTCGTCATATTTTAGAAAATATTCCTATCGTCATTCGGTATCGGGAGTTGATTGTCGGGAGCGCAACCTTGGCGCCCCGCGGCTGTCAGGTCTTTCCGGAATATTCCTATGAGTGGCTGGAAAGCGAATTTGATACGGTAGCAACCCGTTCGGCAGACCCGTTTTATATTTCGGAGAAGACAAAGCGGGAACTGTCTGAGGTGTTCCCTTATTGGAAGGGGAAAACCAGCAGCGAGCTTGCCAGCTCCTATATGCTGGAGGAAACAAAAACTGCAATTGAACACAATATTTTCACTCCCGGAAATTACTTTTATAACGGCGTCGGTCATGTGACGGTCAATTATGCCGAGGTGCTGGAGATCGGTTATGAAGGCATTGCGGCAAAAGCACAGCGGGCATTGGAGCAGGTGCGCCCGGGAGACGCAGACTGCGGTACCCGCACTGCCTTTTTAGAAGCGGTGCTGGAATGCTGCCAGGCTGCCATCGGCTATGCGAAACGCTATGCGGCATTGGCACGGCAGGAGGCGGAAAGCTGCGCAGACGCAGAGCGGAAGCAGGAGTTACTGCTGATTGCGGAAAACTGCGAACGGGTTCCCGCCAAGGGTGCAACTTCCTTTTATGAGGCTTGCCAGAGCTTTTGGTTTGTGCAGATGCTGCTGCAGATGGAGTCCAGCGGGCACTCTATTTCTCCGGGGCGGTTTGATCAATATATGTATCCTTATTTTAAAAAGGATTATGAAAGCGGTAAGCTGACCCTGGAATTTGCCCAGGAGCTGATGGACTGTATCTGGTTGAAATTAAATGATCTGAACAAGGTGCGTGACGCAGCCTCGGCAGAAGGGTTTGCCGGATACAGCTTGTTCCAGAATCTGATTGCCGGTGGGCAAACACCGGATGGATTGGACGCAACCAACGAGCTTTCTTATTTGTGTATCCAGGCCACCATGCATGTGATGCTGCCGCAGCCTTCCTTCTCGGTGCGGGTATGGAACGGCTCTCCCCAAAGCTTTTTGCTGAAGGCAGCCGAGCTGACCCGGACGGGCGTAGGCTTACCGGCTTATTATAATGACGAGGTGATTATTCCGGCGTTGCTCAACCGTGGGCTGACCATGGAGGACGCTCGTGATTATAATATTATCGGCTGTGTGGAGCCGCAAAAATCCGGGAAAACGGACGGCTGGCATGACGCTGCTTTCTTCAATATGTGCCGCCCGATGGAGCTGGTATTTTCCGACGGGGTGGATCAGGGAAAGCAAATCAGTATTTCCACCGGCAATGTTACTAAAATGGACACGTTTGAAGCGTTCTTTGAAGCATATCAAAAGCAGATGAATTATATGATTGAGCTGTTGGTCAATGCGGATAACGCCATTGACCTGGCACATGCCCGGCGCTGCCCGCTGCCGTATCAGTCCTCGATGGTAGAGGATTGCATCGGCCGGGGAAAATCGGTGCAGGAGGGCGGCGCGGTGTATAATTTCACCGGCCCTCAGGGCTTTGGCATTGCCAATATTGCCGACGCACTTTATGCCATTAAAAAATTGGTGTATGAAGAAAAGTCGGTTACCATGGCTGAATTAAAACAGGCGCTGGAACACAATTTCGGTCAGACCGATACCCAGGATATTACTACTGCGGTGGTCAAGGGCTTAACTGAGCAGGGGGTGAGCGTATCTGAGGAAGATATTGCATCCATCTACCGTGCGGCGGAGCAGGCAGGTAAAACCCTGGTGGAACAGGAGGATCAGCTGCTGAAAAAGATCCAAGCCCTCCCGAAATTCGGCAACGATATTGACGAGGTGGACGAGCTGGCAC
>CAKSSZ010000211.1 GCA_934489915.1 uncultured Clostridia bacterium
GGATACCGTAGATCCGAGAAGAACAGAGGAATGGCTGGGAAAAGTAGAAAAGGTACTGGGAGGCCGTCTGCCGGACTATATGATTGTGCAGCATATGGAGCCGGATCATGCCGCCTCCATTGAAGAAGTGATACGGCGTTACCCTGACGTCACCCTGATTTGCAACAAAAAAACAGAAGCTATGCTTTCACAATTTTTCAGTGAATCCTGCGCAGTACAAACAGTGGACGCAACCACAGTTTTCACTACAGGGACCCACACCTTTTCGTTTGTGATGGCGCCCATGGTACATTGGCCTGAGGTCATGGTCAGCTATGACCGCACCGCAAAAATTCTTTTTTCGGCAGACGCATTCGGTACCTTCGGCGCTTTAAACGGTACCCTGTTTGCCAATCCGGAGCAATTCCGGACAGAATGGCTGCCCGAGGCGAGACGGTATTATACCAACATTGTCGGGAAATACGGGGCGCCGGTACAGGCGCTGTTAAAAGCAGCCGCCGGGCTTGATATTACCATGATCTGTCCGCTTCACGGTCCCGTTTTACATCAGGAGCTGTCCCCGTATCTGAATGCCTATCAATCCTGGAGCAGCTATACGCCGGAAGAAAAAGGCGTATGCGTTGTGTACGCATCCGTCTATGGTCATACCGAAAATGCCGCTGAGCTGTTAGCGGCACGGCTGGCAGACAGCGGGGTAACCTCTCTTGCTGTTTACGATGCAGCGGTCACCCATCCTTCCTATTTGGTGGCAGAAGCATTCCGTTACAGCCATTTAGTCTTTGCTGCGCCCTCTTACAATGCCGGCATATTTGACAGCATGGAATTTTTGCTGCGGGATCTGGTGCATCATAATTTACAAAACAGAAAAATTGCACTTCTGGAAAACGGCAGCTGGGCGCCGACTGCCGCCAAAGGAATGGCGGAATTGATTGGTCAATTAAAAAACTGCGAACTGATTTCTCGGCCAATTTCGATTCGCTCTGCGGTTAAGGCGGAACAAGCATCTCAAATAAACGCCCTGGCTTGCTTGATTGCAGATCAAATCAAAAAATAAGTATTGGGATACTACAAAATAAAAAACTCCTCTTAAATCGAATTTTAAACGCAATTTAAGAGGAGTTTGTTTTTTCGTTTATTGATACACAATCACAACCTATAAAAATTGCCCCGATTGACGAACAATCGCGGCAATTTTTTCTGTTCCAACCTTCTCTGCGGAAGTTATCTCTTATCGTCATTTGAATGATGATCTGTACGGTGCCGATTCAATTCCCGGCTCAATTTCATATCCGCCCGCATCTTCGCACGGTCGTCTGTCAGTCTTGCGCTTCGTTCCAGATTTCTGGCAGTGCGTTCCAAAGCGGCCTGACGCCGAACCTCCGTCGTGCTCCGCACGGCCGGCCGTTCTGCTGTCCTGCGGACAGTTCTCTGGCTCCCGCCTGTTGTTTGGCTTCGGCTCATCTCCCGCCGTTTTCTCCGCTGTTTACGCTGATTCAGATTATAAGCACGCATTCCAAGCATCGCCAGGAAGAGCAGCGCAATAAACAAAACGATATAACGCAAGAAACCAAGCTTTTTAAACAAGCTGCGGCTTAAATCACGGTCGCTGACCAATTCAATATTGCTAATGGTCTGACCCTGATACACCACTTCTGCCGAGCCTAACACCTCACCCTTTTGAATGGGGGCGGTCAGCTCCCGATTCAGCTTCACATGAAAGGTCAAATCCTCGGTTGAGAAATTCTTTGGTAAGAAGGATTCTTTTGTGGTAGGGCAAAGCAATAATACGTGTCCGTCCCCTTTTGCATTGGGAACATCATATTCCGCAATAATCTGATTGGTGTTAATAATCGTGGTATAAGCGTAATTTTCAAATACATAATCAAAAATCAACTGTGCGTCCAAATAGGTCGTGATCTCATCATCCTGATTCCGCTCATTCCCCATAAGCACTGCAATCACTTCGCCTGTACCGTTATTGGCAGCGGCTGCTAATGTATATTTGCCCTCTTCGGTATAACCGGACTTCAGCCCCACCGCATTATTATAAAAATAATCCGGCGTTGTATAAGCGCTGACCAGGTAATTGCTGTTAAAATACGGGGAAGGATCCGGACGTGTATTGGTCGCCGAAAATTCAAATTTATCCGTTCCCACAGCCTTTGCCAGCAGATCGTTGTCCAATACCGCACGGGATAAAATCGCCATATCCTTTGCCGTAGAAAGCTGCGCCGCATCCTGCACACCGGTAACGTTGGTAAAACGGGTGTGGGTCATCCCCAATTCTGTTGCCCGTTGATTCATCAACTCCACAAATGCCGCTTCACTGCCGGCAACATGGATTGCCAGCGCAAGCGCTGCGTCATCCGCAGACGGAAGCAGCATGGCATATAGCATATCCTGCACAGAAGCCTCTTCCCCGGCCTCTAAGGCAATGGTTGCACTGGAATAAGGATCCACCTGATCCAGTACTTCCTGAGGGGTCGTGACAATATCGTTCATATTACATTTTTCGGCAACAATCAAAGCAGTCATCAACTTCACCAAATCACCCGGAGCCGACTGCTGATCACTGTTTTTTTCATACAGCACAAAACCGGAGGCACGGTCCATTACAATCGCCCGAGGCGCCTGAATCCCGGAAAAATCCTTTGGCTTTTCCTTTTTCTCCTCCTTCTGAGCGTCCGTCTGTTCACCGTTGTTCTCCTCCGACTGGGTCTGGGTCGTTCCGGTGGTTGACCGGGTAGAATTTGTTTTTGGCTTCGGAGATTCTCTCACTGCAAGGCAGGGAACTGCCGCCGCAACCATTATCAGGATACAT
>CAKSSZ010000212.1 GCA_934489915.1 uncultured Clostridia bacterium
CGCCTCCGTTGCTTCTGCGTCATAGGTTTTATTGGGCTTTAATAAAGAAGCAATCAGGTTATACGCCACTCGTCTTGCAGACTGGCTGAAATTTCTCTTGTTTAAATTTTCACTCAGAAAAGCAAAGGCTTCATCCGGCTGAGAGGCGTCCAAGCCGTTTTTCATGGTATCCTCCATCGCCTGCCGACAGCTGTTTTCAAACCGCTCCAGCTCCGACTGGCCGGTTGAAAACAAAAACTCCCAATCCTCCCGGCTCAGGCTGCTGGCGCTGATTTCTCCCTCACTCATTTCATTTGCGCTGTCATACTTCTCCCGCATGGTATGAATCTGATCGATGGTATCTTCCAGATTTTTTTCCACCTGATCGGAAACCTCCAAATCAAAGCGGTATTGCTTTTGCACATATTCTTGTGCGTCCTTACGCAGCTTTTCGGTCGTGAGTTTATCGGTAATCACACCTGAAGCATAAATATCAACCGGACAAATATCCCCTTCCTCCAAATTATACCGTTTTGGCAGAAAACCCTTGAGCGTAACAAACACCGTTGCCATTACCACAACCAAAAACAAGCACCATAACAGCCATGCTCTTTTTTGCTTTTGTTTCAAGCACGATTCCCCCTTTGCGGCTTGTCCGATTTTTGCCGCTTTGCCTCGTATTTTTCATACGCCTTAATAATTTTCCGCACCAGCGGATGGCGTACCACGTCCAAATCGGTAAATTTCATGATTTTAATGTTGTCTATATGCTCCAGTACCTTCATGGCCTCCTTTAAGCCGGAACGAACGCCGCCGGGCAAGTCAATCTGCGTCACATCCCCGGTAATCACCGCCTTGGAACCAAATCCAATCCGAGTCAGAAACATTTTCATTTGCTCCGGCGTCGTATTCTGCGCTTCATCTAAAATAATAAAGCTGTCATCCAGGGTACGCCCCCGCATATAAGCTAACGGAGCAATTTCAATGGAGCCGCGCTCCACATATTTCTGATAACTCTCCACCCCTAACATTTCATACAAAGCGTCATACAGGGGTCTGAGATACGGATCCACCTTATTCTGTAAATCGCCGGGTAAAAAGCCCAGCTTTTCGCCCGCTTCCACCGCAGGGCGGGTAAGAATGATCCGGCTGACCTCCTTGGCACGGAATGCCTTGACAGCCATTGCTACCGCCAAATAGGTTTTCCCCGTACCGGCCGGTCCAATCCCCAGTACCACCGTGTTTTTCTCAATGGCTTCCACATAACGCTTTTGTCCAACGGTTTTCGGCTTTAAAGGCTTTCCCCGGGCAGTCAGGCAAATGCAATCGCCCGCCAGCTCCGCCGCTTGGGCAGCCTGACCGGATTCTGCCATAGAAATCAAATACTGTACCGTTTGTTCCTCAATCGGCTCGCCCCGCTGTGCCAGCCGCACCATCTGCTCTACCACATCAGCGCAATGCATCACCGCTTCTTCCTCACCGGTTACCCGGATGGCGCCGGCACGGTGCAGCAGCTGCACATGAAATGCTTTTTCCAGCAGCTTTACGTTCCCGTCAAAGCTACCCATCACTGCCATTGCGTGTTCCATTTGTTCCACTGGTATTGTTTTCTCTATCATCAGGCAAATCTCCTTGTTCTTCTGAAACGTATGCTCTTTGCACCGCAATATTTTCCAAACATTCAAATGTGCAGCTTACCCTGACCGTTCCCTCTGTCGTTTCGGTCACCTCACGGCTGACAGAAACCAGCTGTGCCCCCTCCGGCAGCTCACAGGATAATTCCCGGGTCATTTCCTGCTCTCCCAAAGCAGCTGCGTCCTCCGCCGAACGCTGCCGATTTGTCACAGAAAAATTTTGTACCGTCCGGCGCTGCAAGCAAACCGCACCGATGTTCCATTCTCTTTCTTCTATTGTATCACATTCCGAACCTAAATTTCCAGTATTTCCGAAAAATTTTATTAAAATTTTTGAGATTTTCATACTATAACAGTGTTTGGGCTTGCCGATTGGCTCTTTTTCGTCATATTTTAGCGGAATATCCCGGCTTTTGACCGTCCAGGTTCTTGCAATCACTTCCCCGAATGCGTGCACAGGAACAGGCTGCACCTCTAAAGGGTTGCCTTCCTCCTCAACACCCATCATGGCAGATACCAAAAGCTGCCCCCGGCTCACCGTATCCCCCACCTTCACCTTTGCTTCTCCGTCCCGCACCAGCATCAATGCAATTACGCCGTCCTTGGCAGCCGTCAGCTCGCATGGCTCTTCCTGCGGAATCATTTCCGGCGAGGGACTTCTTTCTTTGATTTCTACGCAAATTTCTGTTCCGTGCCGGGAGATGCCAACCCAGGAGACCGTCTCCATTTGCTGCAGAATTTCATACCGAGCCTGATCTGTATCAATCCCCCTGCTCCAAGCCCATTTTTCAATTCCGTTTTTTTCTAATATTTTCTGCAAAGCGATTAAATCCGTTTGACTGACACCCTTCACCTCAATTCTCCAAACCAGAGAACTTAAGAAAAATAAAATGGCCAAAAACAAGACTAATCCCGCCGCAAACAGCTTTCGGTACCGATATCGCTGCAGTAAAAAAGGGAGTCCGCACCGTTTTTCAATCCGAATCCGAACGCCGCTTTTGGCCGCCGCCCGGCGAATCCTTTTAAAATCCGATGCAAGGACACAGGCCTGCAGCCGATCCCCTGCCTTCATTCCCCACAGCATCACATTCCGCCTGCCGCACAAGGATAAAAACCGTTCTCCCAAGCCTCCTACGGCTGAAATCACCAGATATCCCCTCAGCCAACGCAGCAATCGAATCAGCATTTTCTTCCCCCCTATGCGC
>CAKSSZ010000213.1 GCA_934489915.1 uncultured Clostridia bacterium
GGTCATAACCGTTCTCAACAATATCCTGCTTGTCCACAAGGAAGGACTGCTCGGTTTTTGCACGCTCTTTCTCTTTATCAAGATTATGAAATCTTTCGATAATATCGGGAATATCATTTTCCGAAACGGGCGTTCTCTTATCGTCAAGGGAAAATCCGTCCGATTTCATATCATAAAACCAAACCTTGTCCGTTCCTCCGTGACCTGTTTTTGTAAAGAAAAGGATTGCGGTAGAAACTCCGGCATAGGGCTTAAATACGCCGGACGGCATAGAAACAACAGCCTCAAGGCGGTTGTTTTCAATCATCTCCTTGCGGATGGCTTTGTGTGCGGTTGATGAACCGAACAGCACACCATCCGGAACGATGCAGGCACATCTGCCGCCCGTTTTCAGCATACGCAAAAACAGTGCAAGAAACAAAAGCTCGGTTTTTTTGGTTTTGCACATTTTTAATAAATCAGCGGATACGATATCGTAATCAAGGCTGCCCTTAAACGGCGGATTTGCAAGGATAAGAGAATATTTTTCCCGGTCTGCATTCTGATCTGACAGGCTGTCACGGTATTCGATAAACGGACTGTCAATTCCGTGGGTCATCATATTCATAGCGCCGATACGCAGCATCGTTCTGTCCATATCATAGCCATGGAACATTGCATTCATATAATGGTCTTTTTTCTGTTTATTAAAAAATATTTCTTCTTTATAATTTTCTTTTAAATATTCGCCGGCAGACACCAAAAATCCGCTTGTACCGCACGCGGGGTCGCAGATCACATCATCCGGCTTTGGCTGCATCATAGCAACCATCATTTTGATGATATGTCTGGGAGTTCTGAACTGCCCGTTTAACCCGGACTGAGCAATCTTGTTAAGAAGGTACTCGTAAACATCGCCGCGCACATCAGTATCGTCCGATTTTTTCATCAGTTCATAAATATCATCAAGACTTGTTACCACTTTATCAAGCAGCAAAGGTGTTGGCAGCTTGAAAATGGCATCGTCCATATATTTGGAGTATGCGCTGTCTTTATCTGCGTGAAGGTTCTTGATAAACGGAAACACCCATTCCTGCATAATTATATACATTTTGCCGGCGGGGAAGTCACGGAATGTTGACCATTTTAATTGTTGACCGTCAATACTGCGTTCTCCGATGGTAACTTCATCCGCAAATATGCTTTTATGCGAAAGACCGAGCATAGCGCTTTCCTTTGCTCTTAAATTATCCGTGTCGTCAAGGTCGTGAATGAACATAAGGTATGTAATCTGTTCAATTACATCAAGGGGATTCACCAATCCCCCCGATGCGAAGATATCCCAAAGACCGTCTATTTTATTTTTTAGTTCCCCTGTAATCATCCGTTATTCGTCCTCTCTGCTCTATGGATAGGAAGTATATCTTCCGCCGCTGTGTTTGATTTTTTCCATTTTTTCTATTATGATTTAGTTATATTATAATATGTAGTTTTGTATTTGTCAAGTAAACAGAAACGCTGATTTGCTTTGCAGGGAGAGAGGGAGAATACTATTTTATGTTGGATGCTGATGAAACATCCGCAGAAAAAAATACGGTGATTCAGCCGCTGCCCCGATTGACAAAATCGGAAAATTGTGTTACAATAAGAAAAAAGCTAATGAATAAACGGAGGTTATCCACATTGCAGAACGAAATTGTGCTTGTATTGGACTTTGGCGGGCAATACAATCAACTCATTGCTCGGCGGGTACGCGAAGCCGGCGTATATTGTGAAATTCTTCCTTACACCGCTTCTCTGGATGAAATTCGCCGGAAAAACCCGAAGGGGATTATTTTTACCGGCGGGCCTAACAGCGTGTATGACGAAACGTCCCCTTCCTGTTCGCAGGAAATTTTCTCTTTGGGCGTGCCGATTTTGGGCATCTGCTACGGCAGTCAGCTGATGGCACATCTCCTGGGTGGGACTGTTTCCAAGGCGGAGCAACGGGAATATGCCAGGGCAGAGGTAACGCTGGATCCCACCTGCCCGCTTTTTGATGGCATTGAAACAACCTCGATCTGCTGGATGAGCCATTCTGACTATATCGAACAGGCACCGGAAGGGTTTTCTGTGGTTGGTCATACCCCTTCTTGCCCGGTTGCCGCCATCGAGGATCGTGAGCGGCATTTATACGGCGTGCAATTTCATCCGGAAGTGGAGCATACTCGCAAGGGGCGGGAAATGCTGCGGAATTTTCTGTATCGGGTTTGCCAATGCCGCGGCGATTGGAAGATGGATGAATTTGTGAAACACTCCATCCAGGCCATACGGGAGAAGGTTGGCGACCGCCAGGTACTCTGCGCTTTATCGGGCGGAGTGGATTCTTCTGTGGCAGCAGTGATGGTACATAAAGCCGTAGGCAAACAGCTCACCTGTATTTTTGTCGACCATGGCTTACTGCGTAAGGATGAAGGGGATCAGGTGGAGCAGGTCTTCCGTAAACAATTTGACATGAATCTCATCCGAGTTAATGCTCAGGATCGGTTTTTGGACAAATTGTCCGGTGTGTCCGACCCGGAAACCAAACGTAAAATTATTGGTGAAGAATTCATCCGGGTATTTGAGGAAGAAGGCAAAAAAATCGGTTCGGTGGATTTTCTGGTACAGGGTACCATTTATCCTGATGTGGTAGAGAGCGGCAAAGGGGACGCCGCCGTTATTAAGAGCCATCATAATGTAGGCGGTCTGCCGGATTATGTTGATTTTCAGGAAATTATTGAGCCGTTGCGGGATTTATTTAAGGACGAAGTGCGCCAAGCTGGACTGGAGCTGGGAATCCCCGGGTACTT
>CAKSSZ010000214.1 GCA_934489915.1 uncultured Clostridia bacterium
TTATTGTGCAGCGGCCAAAAGGAACCTATGTAGTTGTGATAGAACCGGACGAAACCATGCTTGCAGAAATGAGCCGTGCAGGCAAATTTCAATGGTAGAAGAAAGGTGCGGGAGGCGGCCTTATGAATATAATGACCTGTGAACAAACAAGATGCAAGGACAGTATGGCAATGATGCGGTTTGGGATTCCGGGAATGCTTTTAATGGAGCATGCCGCCTTGGGTGTGCTGCGGGAAATGGAGCGGCGGAAACTTTTAAACGGGCGCATTGTGGTGATGTGCGGCAGGGGAAATAACGGCGGCGACGGATACGCCCTGGCACGTCTTCTTTTTTTACGCGGCGCCGATGTTACGGTGGTGAATGTATTTGATATGCCACCCAAAGGCGGCGACGCAAACAGTTATTATCAAATGGTGCAGCGTTTGAAGGTACCATTTGGCACACCGGCGGATCTGGGTCAGGCTGACGTGATTGTGGACGCCATTTTCGGAACGGGGCTAAGCCGGGAATTGAACGATTTTTGCTGCGATCTGATTGAAAAAATGAATTCCTCCAAGGCGGTTCGTGTCTGTGTGGATGTCCCCAGTGGAATGAACGGGGATGAAGCATATCAAAAAAATCCTATGGTGCAGGCGGATCTGACTGTAACCTTCACCGCTTATAAGCCGGGGTTGATCTTCTATCCGGCAGCGGCTTGGGCGGGAGAGGTTGTGCCTGTTCCCATTGGGATTCCGGATACCCTGGGGGACGATAGAACCACTGTTTTGGATCGGCAAATGCTTTGCTCTTTTTTGCCGAAACGGATGCCTGAGGGACATAAAAACAGTTTTGGACATGTACTGGCAGTGGGAGGAAGCGTGGGAATGACCGGCGCCATTACCCTGAGTGCTCAGACAGCGCTGCGCTGCGGCTGCGGGCTGGTAACAGCAGGGGTACCCGCTTCTCTTTATCCGATTGTGGAGCAAAAGCTCACCGAGGTGATGACCCTCCCCTTTGAGGACGGACGCCAGGGCAGCTTTCTGCCGGAGGCCGGGGAGCAGCTTTCCAAGCAGCTGGAACGGCCGGACGCAGTTGTATTCGGTCCCGGGATCGGTCGGGGGAGCGGTGCGGAAGCAATGCTGCATGTTTTGCTCCAATCAAATTCCCATGTGGTGATTGATGCTGACGGTTTGAATTTGTTGTCCGGACACATGGATTGGTTGGCAGATCGCACCTGTAAGGCATGTATTTTAACTCCCCATCCGGGGGAAATGGCACGGCTTGCCAAAGTGAGCGTGGGCGAAATTGAGGAAAATCGGGTGGAATTTGCTCGCCAATTTGCCATGCAATATCACGTGACCTTGGTATTAAAAGGTGCAAGAACCGTGATTGCGGAGCCGGGAGGAAAGGTGTTTGTGAATTTGTACGGAAACGCAGGGATGGCAACAGCCGGTGCAGGCGACGTATTGGCAGGGGCGGTCGGCTCCTTTTTGGCGCAGGGCGTTGCAGAAAGTCAGGCTGCGGTACTGGCAGTAGGCTTGCATGCATTGGCGGGCGATTTTGCACGGGATGAGTTGGGAGAGGCCGGCGTAACGGCGGGAGACATCAGCAGTCGGCTTCCTCTTGTCATAAAAGAGTTAAACCTTCCGCAGAAAGGATGAGAGCTGGAATGAGAACATATGCGGAAATTGATTTGGACGCTGCGGCGTTTAATATGCGGGCTGTTCAAAAACAGGTGACCGGAAATGCTAAAATTATGGCGGTGGTCAAGGCAGATGCTTACGGCCACGGCGTTTTGCCCTTGAGTCGGGTGTTTTTGCAAAATGGTGCAGACCGATTGGCAGTGGCGTTTGCAGACGAAGGCGTTCAGCTGAGACAAAATGGGATCGAAGCGCCTATTTTGTTATTGGGTTATACACCCGGCAGCAGCGCCGAGGAGCTGTTGGAATATGATCTAACGCCTACTGTTTTTGATTATCAAACAGCCAAAGAATTTTCACAGGCTGCGGTTAAAATGCAGAAAAAAATGAAAATTCATATAAAACTGGATACAGGAATGTCACGGATTGGGTTCTTTTGTAATATTAATGAAGATACCGAGCAAATTAAGCGTGAGATTCTTGCAATCGGTTCCTTGCCTATGTTGGAAATCGAAGGGTTGTTTACCCATTTTACAACGGCGGATGAAGCAGACGGCACCTATACAAGAAGGCAGTTTTCTCTTTTTTGCCATATGGCGGACGCAATTGAGGAAGCGGGCTTACATATACCGGTGAAGCATGTTTGTAACAGTGCGGCTATTTTTCAGTATCCTGAAATGCATTTGGATATGGTTCGTCCCGGCATTGTGCTTTACGGTCTTCCTCCTTCTGATTATATGGCGGAGCAGGCGCTTCATTTAAAGCCGGTCATGACGGTGAAAACTGCTGTTGCATTGGTAAAAGAAGTGCCGGCCGGTACATATGTGGGGTATGGAAATACTTTTTGTACCAAACAGCCGGCAAAGCTTGCCACTGTTCCGATTGGTTATGCAGACGGCTATGTCCGGGCGCTTTCTAACCGTGCCATGATGATGGCCGGGGACACACTTTGTCCCGTTGTGGGAAAAATTTGCATGGATCAATGTATGATTGACGTCTCAAATGTAAACAATATTCATGCAGGGGATTTGGTGACGGTATTCGGTCAGCAATATTCCGCCCATCAATTGGCACATTTGGCAAACACCATCAGCTACGAATTGCTTTGTGCAGTTGGAAAGCGGGTTCCTCGGGTATATCGGCAAAATAATCAGGTGAAGGAGGTTGTAAATCCCTTGCTTTTGGA
>CAKSSZ010000215.1 GCA_934489915.1 uncultured Clostridia bacterium
GTACGGCACGCCTTCCACCAATGAAATTCCGGATGCGGTAGAAAAATATTTGCAGCATTACGATGCAGTTCTGCTGGCAAATCACGGCGCTTTGTCTTATTCGGATTCTTTGCTGAATGCATATCATAAAATGGAATCCTTGGAGTTTTATGCGGAGCTGCTCTTTAAGTCCAAGCAATTGGGCGGCCCGAAGGAACTGAGCAATGCACAGGTTCAGCGGTTGTATGAAATCAGAAGACAGTTCGGTCTGAAAGGAAAGCATCCGGCTGATCTGTGTCCCAATGCACAGGCCGGAAAGCCCAGCTGCCATAGCTGCGGCGGTTCCTGCGGCTGCTCCTCTGCCGAGGGCGCCAGCGAGGATCTGGTTGCTGCCATTACCAAAAAGATTATGGAGCAATTGGGCAAATAAGCAAGGGAGTGTGAGACTGTGGAGGAAAGCAAGCTGACCGCAGCGGTTGCCAAGGCAATGCAGGCGGTTTCTACAGTAACTCTGGCACAAGCCAAACAGTTGACAGAGCGGGTAGAGAGACGGGCGGCTGAAATGGGCGTTGCTGCTGTGGTGGCAGTCGCCGGGAGCGGCGGCCAGCCGGTAAGCGTGTCTTGTATGGACGGCAGCTTTCTGGCGAGCTTTGATATTGCATTGCAAAAATCGTATACCTGCGTTGCCTTAAAAATGTCAACTTCAGAATTAAAGAAATTGGCGCAGCCCGGGCAATCCCTGTACGGGATTCAATTTACCAACCAGGGGAAAATCGTGATTTTCGGCGGCGGGGTTCCGCTCTGCCGGGGAGATGCGGTGATCGGCGCCTTGGGCGTGAGCGGCGGTACGGAGGAGCAGGATACTGCATTGGCAGACTTCGGAAAACGTGTGTTTGAGGAGGAGCTTCTTTGATGCGGCCAGTAAACAGCAAGATTGTTGCGGTGTCCGCTGCAGAGCGGCAAACGGCAATTTATCACTTGATTGAGCAGGGAGGGTACCTGTGCTCACCGGAGCAGGAGGAACGCCTTCCGGCGATTTTGAAAAAAACCTCCAGCCTGTCAGCGGTATTATATCATTTAGGCGCTGCGGCGGGGGCTGACAGAAGCTTTCTCATCTGTCAGAAGGAGCTTCACTGCCACGGGTCGGTTCCAATTACGGCCGTGGTGGAAAAATCAGAAAGGAATCGAGGAATGACAATGGATTCTGCAAGCATTGAAAAAATTGTACAGCAAGTAATTTCTCAAATGGGCGGCAGCGTTTCTCAGCCTGCGCAGGCTGCGGGAGCCATTCCCAAAACTGCCCGAGTTGCCATGCTGACCAAGCCGGAACACTTTGATGTAAAGGAATTCCCCATCCCCGAGCTGGGCGATGACGATATTCTGGTCAAGGTGGAAGGCTGCGGCGTGTGCGGAACAGACGCTCATGAATTCAAACGGGATCCCTTTGGTTTGATCCCTGTTGCACTGGGGCATGAAGGCACCGGCGAAATTGTGAAAATGGGAAAGAACGTGAAGCAGGACAGCGCCGGAAAACCTTTGAAAATCGGCGACAAGGTGGTAACCTGTATGATTTTCAAGGATAACCCGGACATTACCATGTTCGACCTGAATAAACAAAATGTCGGCGGAGCGGACGTATATGGTTTGCTGCCGGATGACGATGTGCATTTGAACGGATGGTTTTCGGACTATATCCTGGTGCGGGGCGGTTCTACTGTCTTTAATGTGAGTGATCTGGATCTGGATTCCAGAATCTTAATTGAACCCTGCGCCGTATTGGTTCACGCAGTAGAGCGTGCCAAAACCACCGGAATCCTGCGGTTTAACAGCCGTGTAGTGGTGCAGGGCTGCGGTCCTATCGGATTGATTTGTATTGCGGTGCTGCGCACGATGGGAATCGAACATATTACCGCAGTAGACGGCAACGCAAAGCGGCTGGCATTTGCAAAGGAAATGGGTGCCGATCAGACCGTTGACTTTACACAGTTTAAGGGGATTGAAGCGTTGAGCGAGGGTGTGAAAGCAACCTTTGGCGGTCACGAGGCGGATTTTGCATTCCAGTGCACCGGTTCCCCTGTGGCTCACAGCAATATTTATAAATTTATCAGAAACGGCGGCGGGCTGTGCGAGCTGGGCTTCTTCATTAATGGAGGAGACGCCACCATTAACCCCCACTTCGATCTTTGCTCGAAGGAAATTACCCTGGTAGGCTCCTGGGTGTATACGCTGCGGGATTATGCTACCACCTTTGATTTCTTAAAGCGGGCGAAGGGAATCGGTCTTCCTATGGAAAAGCTGATTACCCATAAGTTCCCGTTGGATCAGATTAACCAGGCGTTAGAAACCAACCTGAAAATGGAAGGCTTAAAGATTGCAATTGTGAATCAGTAAAAACCAAGGAAGGTAGGAGGAATTTAATATGGCACAGGAAGCATTGGGAATGATTGAAACAAGAGGCCTGACCGCAGCAATCGAGGCGGCGGACGCAATGGTAAAGGCAGCAGAGGTTACCCTGATCGGAACAGAGAAAATCGGCTCCGGCTTGGTAAGCGTTATGGTAAGAGGGGACGTAGGCGCTGTGAAAGCAGCAACCGAAGCAGGCTCCACCTCCGCTCAGAAGCTGGGCGAATTGGTTGCGGTACATGTAATCCCCAGACCTCATGCAGATGTGGAAAAGCTGTTACCGAAATTTTAATAGAAGATACAGGAGGAAATAAAAATGGCACAGGAAGCATTGGGAATGATTGAAACAAGAGGTCTGACCGCAGCAATCGAGGCGGCGGACGC
>CAKSSZ010000216.1 GCA_934489915.1 uncultured Clostridia bacterium
CTGTGATTTTGGATTTGTTTGTGTCCATTTCATTATATCACACTTTTTTCTGTCCATCAAATCTGGGAAGACGGCAAGGTGTTGACATTTCGGGTAAAAGTGGTATAATAAAAGAGAGTACGAAAAAGAATATTACACATATAACAGCTAAAGCTATTGAAAGTGTACCAAAAGTTAAAATAAGCGGATATTCAGATGAGCAATGCAATTTTATTCAACAACAACATAAGGAGTTGTTGAAATATGCACAGGATAATAATGATAGCAAAGAAGCTGCGTTTGTATTTCGAAAAGGGTTGACTGATAGAACAGAATATATTGGCACTGATGACAGCCTTGATTTTGGTACAGCATTGTTAAGCAAAGGCAATGGCTTGTTTATCATGCATAATCATCCGAGAAATAGTGGTTTTTCAACATCTAACATAGAATTTTTTGTAATGAATAATTCTGTAACGAATATGTCTGTTGTAAAGAATAATTCCAGGGTATCTATTTTAACAAAGACAGACAACTTCGACTCTTTGACGTTAAAAAAAGAATATGATAGGCTGCACAGGAAAATGGTTAAAAATAATACAGATGCAGAAAAAAGTAAATTCGTTGAAAAACTTTTATTAAAAACAAGGTCTGGAGTGATATTAAATGAAAAATGATATTAAATTCAATATTCTTGATGGAAATAAAGATTATCAAAAACGATCGACAGAATGCTTTTTGGGCGAATTATCAGAGGATGAAATCAAAGATTCAATGTCGGAGAAATTTGCTTATCTGGAAGAAGAATAGTAATTATTTACAGTTTAATAAATCAAGCGTTTACTTTCCGGGTAAGCGCTTTTTTTATACCTAAAATTAGCCCGCAACGGCGGTTACATTGACGGGGATGTGTCTTTGACCAATGAAACCGTGAAGTTTAATTACGACCGTGGCCGTGCTTTCACAGTGGACGCAATGGACAACGAAGAAACGGCTGCGCTGGCATTCGGTAAATTGGCGAGCGAATTTGTCCGCACCAAGGTAGTGCCGGAGCTGGACGCCTTCCGTTTTGCCACCTATGCGGGGGTGAGCGGCATTTCTAAGGTGTCTGCCGGTGCAACCTTTACGGCGGGGGCGGATGTAGTGACCGCCCTGAGAGTTGCAATCATAAGTCTCAAAAAAGATTTTATCAGAAAATGAAACGGTTGTACCGTCTCCCCAGCCGGAAAATAACGGATGACATGATCGGGACAATTCTGTCCGAGGCATTTTGAAAAGCCTCTGACAATTCTGTTGACAACACGCATTATGCGTGTTATACTTAGAATGAGAGGGGAGGGAATGAAATTTAAGGAGCTTGAAAAAATACTATTAAATGACGGTTGGGAATATCGTTGTGCCAGAGGATCCCACTATCAATATACACACCCGAGCAAAAAGGGGAAAATCACAGTTCCGAGGCATGGCGGGGATTTGAATATTAAGACCGCAAATACTATTTTGAAGCAAGCGGGGATAAAGTCGGTTCCTTCATCAAGTCCAAAAGGAGGTTTTTGAATGCTTAAATTAATTTATCCTGCGTGTTTTACACCGAACGGAGAAGGGTATACCGTTACTTTTCCGGATTTATTGGGATGTGTCACCGAGGGGAAAGATATTGCAGAAGCTTTGGAAATGGCGGAGGACGCCGCCTCCGGCTGGATTTTAACAAGCATTGAGGCGGGCGAAAGTATTCCGAAGGCTACGACAGATATTAGCAAAATTAAACCGGAGGAAAAAGACAGTCTCATCAATTTTATTGTTCTGGATATGGATCGATACGCCGAGGAACACGGCGAAAAAGCCATTCGGAAAAACTGTACCATTCCGGCATGGCTGAATTACGCTGCGGAGCAAAGAAATATTAATTTTTCCGCTGCGTTACAAAATGCGTTAATAGAACAGCTTAACCAATAAATTATTATATGTGATCAGAATCACAACAGCGCTTAGCCGATTTCGGCGGCGCTTTTTTGTTGCAAAAAAGGGGGTGACGGCTTGACGGACGGACATTTAAATTTTGATACAAAAATAGATACTTCCGGATTTAAAAAGGGGATCAAAGAACTGAAAAATCAGGCAAATTCTACCGGGTCAGGATTAAAAAAGATAGCAGTTTCCGCAGGGACTGTGCTGAAAAAGCTTGCGGTTTCTGCCGGGGCAGCGGTCGGTTCGGTTGCGCTGTTTTCCGCAAAGGTGGGGATCAGCTTTGAATCTGCTTTTGCCGGGGTTGCAAAGACGGTAGACGCAACAGAGGAACAGTTGGCGGACTTAAAACAGGGAATCCGGGACATACCGAAAGAAATGCCTACTTTCGCAAACGAGATCGCCAACGTTGCGGCGGCAGCGGGACAGCTGGGGATCAAGACGGAAAACATTCGGGAATTTTCAAAAACAACGGTAATGCTGGGGGATTCCACGAATATGGCCGCAGAGGAAGCGGCTACAACCCTTGCACGGTTTGCCAATGGAGGACTAACTCAAAATCTGATAGGCGGAATTTTAGACGAGGTGCAAAACGGACTTGGTTACGGCAAATATCTATACTTATAACAAAGCATTGCAAAATAGGCTTGCAAAATTCAGCAGAGAAAATCCGAAATGTGCAAGGCTTGTAACAGCCTACCCTTGCGGCTCAGTATCTTATGAGGTTGACAAAAAGCGGCTGTCGATACGCTTTACTTCCCCATACAGCGAGGAACGCAGAGCAAAGGCAAGA
>CAKSSZ010000217.1 GCA_934489915.1 uncultured Clostridia bacterium
GGAATTCAGAATGCCGGATCGTACCACCAAGCTGCGTCGGGTCGCAACGGTCAATGAGGCGGTTTGCCAAGGCTGCGGAGCTTGTACCGTGGCATGCATGTCTGGTGCTATGGATTTGAAGGGCTTTATGAACAAACAAATTATGGCGGAGGTGGATGCAATATGCAAATGACAGAATATAAACCGCTGATCGTCGCTTTTTGCTGTAACTGGTGTTCCTATGCCGGGGCGGATCTGGCCGGGAACAACCGTTTGAATTATCCGGATCAAGTTAAAATTATCCGTGTACCCTGCTCCTGCCGTGTGAATCCGATGTTTATTTTACGTGCTTTTCAGCGTGGGGCGGACGGCGTGATCCTGTGCGGCTGCCATCCGGGTGACTGCCATTATACGTCGGGGAACTATTATACCCGGCGCAGAATGTCTCTGCTTTTCTCCATGCTGAACTATCTGGGCATTGAAAAAGAAAGAACCCGTGTAGAATGGGTCAGTGCTGCAGAGGGCGCCAAATTTGCACAAACCATGAATGAATTTACCGAGCAGGTGGCGAAATTAGGGAAAAACAAACGATTGGAGGATTTGCGATGCAAGAAATAAAACGTGAAATTCTCATCAAGAAAGCTTGTGAGTTGTTGGATAGCGGGGCTGTAACCCGGGTTTTCGGCTGGAAAGCAGGAACCTTTTCCTATGACGTGACGCCTGCAATCTTTCGTTCTGCGGAGGAAATCGAGCGTGACTTTGTTTGGAACCGTTTTTGCGGAGCGAATTTCTCAAAGTATTTGGTGAAGGAAACCCAGGCTGAAGAGGGCAAGGTGCTTGTTTTCCTGAAGCCCTGCGACACCTACAGCTTTAACCAGCTCCTCTCGGAGCACCGGTTTGACCGGGAAAAGGTGTATGCGGTCGGTATTCCTTGTGACGGTATGATTTCCGCCAATACAATGGCAGAAAAGTCTGACGGGATTGCGTCTGTGGAAGAGACAGGGAGCAACATTGTGCTGCACACGCTTTACGAGGGTGATGTTTCCGTTCCTGTGGAGGAATTGCTTGCGGAACGGTGCCAAAATTGCAAATCCAAGAAGCATGTGGCATATGACGAGCTGTTGGGAGAAGAGGGAGAAACGCTGGATTCTCATCGGTTTGACCAGGTAGAGCAGCTGGAGCATATGACAGAGGAAGAACGGTTTGCGTTTTGGCAAAGCGAGCTGTCACGGTGCATTCGCTGTAATGCGTGCCGGGACGTATGTCCGGCTTGCACCTGTGAAAAATGTGTGTTTGATAATCCCGCTTCCGGTGTGGAGAATAAAGCGGCTTCCAACTCCTTTGAGGAAAAAATGTTTCACATGATCCGGGCATTCCATGTGGTTGGCCGCTGTACTGATTGCGGTGAGTGTTCCCGGGTGTGTCCGCAGCATATCCCGCTTCATTTATTAAATCGGAAATTTATTAAAGACATTAATGAACTTTACGGGGAATATCAAGCAGGTGAAGTTGTCGGGAACCGTCCTCCTATTGTGAATTATCAGGAAGGGGACGCAGAGCCGAACGAAGCGGTAGAAAGAGGTGACGGTAATGCGTAAAATTGCTCTTGATCAATTGGATTCCTTTTTTGCAGCAATGGCAAAGGATCAGGCTCTTTATTTGCCGCAGGATACCAAGGCGGGCGCTAAGTTTGAACGGTGGCAGAAAGGATCCGTTTTGTCCTCTGCCTGCAATACCGTCCGCAGCGCCAAGGATTTCTTCTTTCCGCAGACGGAAAATCTGATGGATTTTAAGGTGGAGGGAAAGAAGATTGAAATCATCGACACCCGATCCGAGCATGAGGATTTTATCCTGTTTGGCGTGCGTGCATGTGATGTGAAAAGCTTTTCTATTTTGGATTTGGTCTTTTTATCCGAGCCGGTTGACACCTATTATCAAAATCGGCGGGAGCATGCCACCATCATTTCTATGAGCTGCGAAAAACCGAGGGAAACCTGTTTTTGCGGTACGTTCGGAATTGATGGGGCTGATCCGGAAGGAGATATTGTTTGCCACAAGACGGAAGATGGCTACTATTTTGACGCTAAAACCGAAAAAGGCAAAGCGTTGCTGGAGCGTTATGCTGAAATGACTGCCGACAATGATCCCGCACCGGTCGAAAAAGCAAAGGCAACCATTCGGGAGCGGCTGGCACGCCTGCCGCTGGCTCAATTGACAGCGGATCGGTTTGGCAAGGATAAGACAAAGGAATTTTTTGACGCTCCCCAGTGGAAAGAACTGTCTGAAAGCTGTCTGGGGTGCGGCACCTGTACCTTTGTTTGCCCCACCTGCCAGTGCTATGATATTAAAGATTTCAATACCGGCCATGGAGTAAAGCGGTTCCGTTGCTGGGATTCATGTATGTATTCCGATTTTACAAAAATGTCTGCCGGTCAGCCGAGGCTGACGCAGCTGGAGCGGTTTCGGCAGCGATTTATGCATAAATTGGTGTATTTCCCAACCAACAATGACGGTATTTTCGGATGCGTAGGCTGCGGACGGTGCTTGGCGAAGTGTCCGATTCAAATGAATATTGTAAAAGTGATGAAGGAGCTGGGAGGGAAGCACGATGATGAATAAAACTGAAGCTTTGATTCCGGTGGTGGGCGTAGTGACGGATATCCGAATTGACACACCGGACGTAAAAACCTTTCGTGTTGTCACTCCGGATGGGAAAAAAGCGTTTTCCCACAAGCCCGGACAGTGCGCCATGCTG
>CAKSSZ010000218.1 GCA_934489915.1 uncultured Clostridia bacterium
GTATAGGTCAGACCGTAATCCTCCCACAGCCGGTTGATGATTGCGTCAATTTCATATTCCGCCTTTGCTTTTTTGCTTTCAATTCTGCCGTACTCCTGCTGTAACAGCAGCATTTGCTTCCGGCTTTCCCTCGCTTGCTCCTGTTTTTGGGAAATGGCGGTTTGGTCGCCCTGTTTTCCCTCTTCAAGCTGTACAATACGCTCTCGGATTTGGTCAATTTCCCGGTTCACCGCACCGATTTTCTCTGTATTATGAAGGATATCCTTCTCCAAATGTTCGTTTTTCCGTCCTGTTTCCTCTATTTGCTGCAAGCGGCGGTTCCGTTCGTTTTGATCAAATTGCAGCCGACTTTCCAGGGAATTGATTTGCTCCCGGCAGATGTCCGCATTTTTTTCTCCGTCCAGGGTTTCCATCCGACAACGGTTCATTTCCTGAGACAGGGTCTCTCTCCGGGAAACCGCCTCCTCATAAGCCTGCTGAGCGGCGCCTGCATCTTGCTCCATCTGTGCGCTTCCTTTGGTAATCTCCGCAAGACGTACTCTTTTTTGCTGCGTTTGCTCGGTAATTTCCTGCATTCGTGTCTGGATTTGCTGTATAGAATCCGACAGCTCCCGGCAGGACTGTCTAAATGTCTCCCGGCGGGACTGTAAATGCTTTTCTTCTTCTGCCAGGCGAATCAGCACGGCTGTTTCTGCCTGCTCCTGTGAGGATACCTTTTCCTGCCGCTCTCTCTGAAGCTGTGCTTCCTGCTTCCATGCGGCAAGCTGTGCCTCAGACTTGCCGATCGTTTCCTTCATGATTTCTGCCTCAGCAGCAAGCTTCTTTTTATCGTTGGCACGGGATAAAATCCCTGCCTGACGATTAATAAATCCACCGGACATAGAACCGCCCACATTGCAAAGCTCGCCCTCCAAGGTAACAATTCTGAATTTATGCTGAAATTTTCTCGCCATGGCAATGGCATGATCCATCGTGTCCACCACAACCGTTGCGCCCAGCAGCGAAGATAAAATATCCTGATACCGATCCTCCGCCTGTACCAAATCAGAGGCAATGCCCAAAAATCCCGGGCAGTCCTGGGGATGAAACCCGAATTCCCGTCCCCGCACGGCAGATACCGGCAAAAAAGTAACTCGACCCAGCTTATTTTTTTTCAGATAGGAAATGGCTTGCTTGGCGTCCTCCTCCGTTTCGGTTATAATATTTTGCAGCGCCTGCCCCAAAGCCGTTTCCAAAGCAACCGTGTAAGCGCCCTCCACGCTGATCAGCTGAGATAACGCTCCGTGAATCCGAACGCCCCTCAGCGCACCGTCCTGATTTTGCAAAATGCTTTTTGCGCCTTTTTGATACCCTTCAAATTCCCGTTCCATATCGGTAAGCATTTTGACGCGGTCTGTTTTAAACCGATAGGTTGCCTGCTGTTTTAACAGAATTTGTTCCTGTTCCTCAATTTGCTTCTGTAATGCGGAAAGCTTCTCCGCTCCTGTTTCCCTTTCCCGGGTCAACGCCTCCCGGCGGGCAAGACTTTCCTCCCCTTGCTGCCGGTTTTGTGTAAAGGCAGCTTCCAGCTCCTGCTCTTCACCGGATCTGCGTTCCTGCTGCTCTGCCAACTCCGTAAGTCTGCTTTGATAGGTCTGCTCCAATGCGTCCACATGAGACAAGGCCGCCTTTAATTCGCCCAGTTCTGCGGTAATCTCTACCAAATCTTCATTTTTTTCTTTTAATACCGCTTCTGTCTCACGCACCTGCTGCTCCGCATGGCCATAGGATTGGAGCAGCTCGGAAAGCTCCTCTTGCAGCTTGGCGGTCAAATTACAAATCTGTTCTAATTCCTGCTTTTTTTCCAGCTTCTTTTCCTGTAAAGAGGCAATGGATTGGGTAAATTGCTCTCCCTCGTCCTTTAACCGAGACAAAGCAGCCGTATTTTGCGTAATACTTTCCCGATAAATAGCGATTTCGCTCATATATTGCGCAATGCGCCCTTCCTCGGCAGACACATTTTCCCGCAAGGATCCGATTTTCTGTTCCGTTTCGGAGTTCCCCTCATAAAGAGCAGAAACCTCCCGTTCCAAGCGCTCCTGTCGCTCTTTTTCCTGCTCCAGCTGCTGTGCAGCCGTTTGCGCTGCTTCTTCTATTTCCTTTAAGGACTGTTTACATTTCGCAATCTGGGCAACCGAAAGGCTAACCTCAAGCTTCTTCAGTTCTTCCCGCAGCACCAGATATTTTTTTGCCGTTTCCGATTGGCGCTCCAGCGGTTCCAACCGTCCCTCCAGCTCGGATAAAATATCATAAAGTCTGGTTAAGTTGTCTTCCGTCCCGACAAGCTTCCGTTCCGCCTCTATTTTACGGTATTTATATTTTGAAATGCCGGCTGCCTCTTCAAAGATCTGCCGCCGATCCTCCGCCTTATTACTTAAAATTTCATCAATTTTCCCCTGACCGATGACAGAATATCCGTCCCGACCAAGTCCCGTATCCATAAACACTTCGTGAATATCTTTCAGTCGGCAAGCTGCGCCGTTGATAAAATATTCACTTTCTCCCGAACGGAACACCCGCCGGGTCACAGTGATTTCCGCAAAATCAATTTCCATACGCCTGTCGCTGTTGTCAATCGTAATAGAAACCTCAGCGAACCCCAGCGCTTTCCGATCCTGAGTACCGGCAAAAATAACATCCTCCATCTTGCTGCCCCGCAGATGCTTCACGCTTTGCTCTCCCAGCACCCAGC
>CAKSSZ010000219.1 GCA_934489915.1 uncultured Clostridia bacterium
GAATTACCGAAATATTAGGGGATCCGAATTTATCCGATACACAAATCCGTGCCTCCATGCGCCGGTTTGGCATTCAGGATCAGTTCCCGCCCCAAGTGCTGGAAGAGGCAGAGCGCACACCAAAACAGGTAACAGAAGCCGACCTGGAAGGCCGGCGGGATTTCCGCAATCGGCTGATCCTTACCATTGACGGGGACGACGCAAAGGATTTTGACGACGCCATCTCCCTGGAACGGATGGACAACGGTCATTATCTGCTGGGGGTTCACATTGCAGATGTGAGCCATTATGTCACCCCCGGCTCCCCCTTGGATCAGGAGGCATATCGGCGGGGTACCAGTGTGTATTTGCCCGACCGGGTTGTCCCCATGCTGCCAGAGGCGCTTTCCAACGGCATCTGCAGCTTGCAGCCGGGGGTAGATCGGCTGACCATGTCCATTGAAATGGAAGTGGATCAAAACGGTACGGTCACCCAATACCAAATCGCCCCGGGCGTGATTCATTCCCGCTATCGCATGACCTATCACAACGTGACCCGCACCTTGGAGGATCCCTCCTATCACGAATATGATTCCCTGCGGGAGCATTTTCAGCTCATGCGGGAGCTTGCCCACATTCTGCACCAACAAAGGCAGGCACGGGGCAGCCTTGATTTTGACTTCCCGGAAGCTAAGATCAAGCTGGATGAAAACGGCCGCCCCATCGCCATTGAAGCATACGAAATTACCGTGTCCAACCATATCATTGAGGAATTCATGCTGCTTGCCAATGAAACGGTAGCCGAGCACGTATTTTGGCTGGGAACGCCGCTGATGTACCGTGTTCACGAACCGCCGACGGCAGAAAAAGCAGAACTGTTTTCCAAAACAGCAAAGCTGTTCGGATATACCCTCCGCGGCAAAATGCATCCCAAATCTCTGCAAGCTATTTTAGAACAATGCCGAGGCAAGCGGGAGGAGCGGATTTTATCCGTCCTGATGCTCCGCTCTATGATGAAAGCGGAATATCGAGGGGAAAATTTAGGCCATTTCGGGCTGGCAGCCAAATATTACTGTCACTTTACTTCTCCCATCCGGCGCTATCCGGATTTAACCGTTCATCGGGTATTAAAAGAACTTTGCGCCGGAACCATGAGCGAACAGAAAAAGAACGCACTGCGCAAATCCATCCCCGAGCAGGCCGCCTGGTGCAGCGCTACAGAGCGGAGCGCCGAGGAAGCGGAGCGGGATGTGGTAGATATGAAAAAGGCAGAATATATGCAGCAATTTATCGGAGACGATTTTGACGGCACCGTGTCCGGCGTCACCTCCTTTGGGCTGTTTGTGGAGCTGCCAAATACGGTGGAGGGACTGGTGCGGATCACCTCCCTGGAGGACGACGAATACCAGTACGACGAGGAGCATATGATGCTGATAGGCAGAAGAACCGGTCATGTGTGGCGCATTGGTGACCCGATCCGGGTAAAGCTGATTGACGCAAAGCCTGCCTTACGTCAAATTGATTTTATGATAGAGGAAGAAGAAAGCCATGAACACAAAAACAATCCTGCAAAACAAAAAAGCAAGGCACGACTACTTCATCATCGAAACGATCGAAGCCGGCATCGAGCTGTGCGGCACAGAGGTAAAGTCCCTCCGCGCCGGTCACGCTAATCTGAAGGACTCTTATGTGGAAATCAAGGAAGGGGAAGCCTGCCTTTTGGGAATGCACATCAGTCCTTACGAACAGGGGAATATTTTCAACCGGGATCCCCTCCGCCCCCGCCGGCTGCTGCTGCACAAGCGGGAAATTCATAAGCTATACGGCATGATGAAGCAGGAGGGCTATACCTTAGTTCCCCTCAGCCTTTATTTTAAAGGGCCCAGAATCAAAGTGGAATTGGCTTTGGCAAAAGGGAAAAAGCTGTACGACAAGCGGGACGATCAGGCAAAAGCAAACGCACGCCGTCAGATGGAGCGAGTGCTCAAAATAGCAAATCGATAAAAAAGCCTTGTGTTTTTTACACAATTGTGATATAATAATGATCGCATCGGAAGGATTCGGTGCGACACCCCGGGGGCGTAAGGGTTTCGACGGGGACAGTGAAGTAGAGTAAGCGGGTAGTGGTCCGGAGCCACTTTAAAATCCGGAACCTTTAAATTAAACGCTAACAAATCTTTAGCAGTAGCAGCGTAATGCTGCTCTCCGCCTCATAACAGGCGGACGTTCCTCCCGAGAGTACCGCGGCTCAGGTCGGAGCGTAACAGAAGCGGCCAACGTGACCGGGCTAAGCTTTGCCCCCGGCATGATTTATGAAGCTACCAATCCAAAAAGCGTGCAGAACCGGTTTTTGGTGCGGGAATATTGATGTTCTGCTGCACCCGGAGAAAGCTATATGGATTTGTTTTCGGACAGGGGTTCGACTCCCCTCGCCTCCACCAAAAAAGCCAAGTGCCGTTCATCGGTACTTGGCTTTTTTATGTAAGGGAGTCGAACCCTGAGAGGGCTGCGCAGCGTATAAAAAACGTGCCGGCGGCACGCTTTTAGCAAGCAGGTGCGCAGTCGGGTACCGAAAGCCGTCAGGCTTTGGGTCGACAAGCACGAAAGACTGCTCGGCAGTCTTCTCCCCTCGCCTCCACCAAAAAAGCCAAGTGCCGTTCATCGGCGCTTGGCCTTTTTATGTAAGGGAGTCGAACCCTGAGAGGGCTGCGCAGCGTATAAAAAACGTGCCGGCGGCACGCTTTTAGCAAG
>CAKSSZ010000220.1 GCA_934489915.1 uncultured Clostridia bacterium
AGCACTGATTTCCGAGAGAATATGAGAGCTTAAAATAACGGTATGCTCCTTGCCCAACTCGCGGATCAACGAGCGGATCTCCAGCATTTGCTTTGGATCCAAGCCAACCGTCGGTTCATCTAAAATCAATACCTCGGGGTTGCCCAGTAACGCCTGTGCCAAGCCAACTCTTTGCCGATACCCCTTGGACAGGTTCTTGATGAGCCGCCCGGCAACATCCCGAATATGCACCCGATCCAATATCTCCCCGATATGAGCTTCCCGGTCGCCTTTGACTCGCTTCAGGTCATACACAAAACGAAGGTATTCCATTACCGTCATGTCGTAATATAACGGCGGCAGCTCCGGTAAATAACCAATCCGTTTTTTCACTTCAAAGGGGTTTTGCAATACGTCAAATCCATCCACGCTCACCTTGCCCCCATCTCTGGAAATATAACCGGTCAAAATATTCATAGTCGTGCTTTTCCCGGCGCCGTTCGGCCCTAAAAAGCCCACAATTTCCCCTTTTTCCACCGTAAAGCTGACTTGGTTTAATACCGTTTTCTCCCCGTATCGTTTGGTAAGGTTTTCAATGCTGATCATGATTGACTGCTCCTGCCTTCTATTCTTCTTTTTTGGGAGGATGGCTGCTGATATAAAGCTCATCCAACTGTTTTTGGTCAACCGTTTCCGGTGCATTGGTCATCAATTCGGAAGCGTTCTGCTGTTTAGGGAATGCCATGACCTCCCGAATGCTTTCTGCTCCGGCCATAAGCATCACCAAACGGTCAAATCCAAATGCCATACCGCCATGAGGAGGCGCTCCGTAACGAAAAGCATTCAGCAGGAACCCGAACCGTTCCTCCACCTCGTCGGGCGGAATGTTGAGCAAACGGAACATAGTTTCCTGCATTTCCCGCTGATAAATCCGCAGGCTGCCGCCACCCAATTCGTTTCCGTTCAAGATAATATCATACGCTTTTGCTCTGATTTTGCCGGGATCGGTATCAATATAGCACAGATCCTCCTCCATCGGAGCGGTAAAGGGATGGTGCATGGCGGTATAGCGGCCTTCCTCTTCGCTGTATTCCAACAGCGGGAATTCTGTCACCCACAAGAAGCAGAACTCCTTCGGGTTCAGCAGGTTCAACTTGCGGGCAACCTCCAGACGCAAATTGCCTAAGGCGTCAAATACCACTTTATTTTTATCCGCCACAATCAGAATCAAATCCCCGGGGTGTGCGTCCATCCGTTGCAAAATCGCTTGCATTTCTTCCTCCTGGAAGAACTTTGCAATTGGACTTTTTAAGCTGCCGTCCTCATTGACACTGATCCAGGCAAGCCCCTTTGCACGGTAGGTTTTTGCAAATTCACCCAAGGCGTCAATCTCTTTTCTGGAAAAATCTTTTGCATGACCGTCTACATTGATGGCCCGAACGCTTCCCCCGGACTGAACTGCACCGGAAAACACCTGAAAACCGCAGTTTTCCACCAAATCAGACAAATCTCTCAGCTCAAACCCAAACCGCAAATCCGGCTTGTCGGAACCAAAACGATCCATTGCTTCCGCATAAGTCATCCGCTGAAAGGGCGTTTTCACTTCAACCCCTAACAGTTCGTGGAACAACCGCTGCACCAGCTTCTCATTGACTGAAATCACGTCATCAATATCCACAAAGGACATTTCAATATCAATCTGTGTAAACTCCGGCTGACGGTCTGCACGCAAATCCTCATCTCGGAAGCACTTCACAATCTGAAAATACCGATCCATACCGGACAGCATTAACAGCTGCTTATATTGCTGCGGCGATTGAGGCAACGCATAAAATTTACCCGGGTGCACTCTGCTCGGAACCAGAAAATCTCTTGCCCCCTCCGGAGTACTTTTGATTAACATAGGCGTCTCAATTTCCAAAAATCCGTGTTCATCATAAAAATTACGAATGATCTTTGCCGCCTTGTGCCGCAAAATCAGATTTCGCTGCACATCCGGTCTGCGCAGATCCAGATAGCGGTAGGTCATCCGGATTTCATCCTTCACGTCGGAATTTTCTTCAATCGCAAAGGGCGGCGTCAAAGAATCGTTTAACAGGCGCAGCTGCTCTGCCTGAATTTCAATTTCTCCCGTTTTTAAATCACGGTTGATATTCTGCTGCTCCCGCAAGCACACCTTTCCCTGCACCGCAATCACATATTCCGAGCGAAGATCCTCCGCCTTTTCCAACAATGCCTGATCGATATCCCCGGAAAAAGTCAATTGGATCAATCCGGTACGGTCTCTTAGCCAAATAAAAATCAAATTTCCCAAATCACGGCGGCGCTGTACCCAGCCTGCCAGGGTTACGGTTTTCCCGGCGTCTGCCGCAGTCAGTTCGGCGCACATATGGGTGCGCTTCATCCCTTCTAAGGTTTCCAGCTTCATCTTATCTTCCCTCTTCCTTTTGATTCATTAAAAATTGTGCCAAGTCATCCAATGCCAACTCGGTTTGTTCTCCGGTCTGCATATTTTTTACCGCAGCCCTTCCGCAAGCGATTTCATCATCTCCCAACACCAAGGAGTATGTCACCCCCAGTTTGTTGGCATATTTCATTTGCGCCTTTACGCTCCGTCCCATTACATCCTGCTCGCAGGAAATCCCCTGCCGCCGTAACGAATAGGTCAGTTCCTGCGCCTTTTGTCCGGCTGCTGCACCAATGCTTGCAATGAAAAGCAAGGGGGATGCC
>CAKSSZ010000221.1 GCA_934489915.1 uncultured Clostridia bacterium
GTCCAGCGTGCAAAAGCGGATTCAGCACATCTCCTATGTTCACAGTGTGCGGGTCAAGCGGGAGTTCCCCAATCAGATTTCCATTGAAATCGAGGAGAGCCAGCCGGTTGCAGCGGTGTCTTACATGGGGCAGTATGTTCTGATCGATATGTACGGAAAGGCATTGGAGCAGGAAACGCAGGAGCAAATGGCAGAAATTACAGATGTTGTAATTTTAACAGGGCTGGAAATCAAAAATTATACCCTCGGAGAAAAAATTATTGTAGAAAATGAAAGAAATTTGAAAATAGTACTTGAAAGTTTGTCCGAATTGGTTCATAATAGTCTTATAGAGCAAACAACGGAAATTGACTTGACCGACCCGGACGGCGTGGTTTACAAAATGAATGAGGGCAAGTTATCCGTTTTAATGGGGGACGCCGGCGATTTATCCTATCGGGTAAAATTTTTAAAAGAAATTTTAAATAAGCTGGGTGGAACGCCCCGGGGCGTGATTGATTTCACGGCGAAGGATCCTACCTATCGGCTGACGGAGCTGCACCCGGAGGAGACGGTCTCCGACGGAGACGGGAACGGAACAGCTGAGGACGGTCAGACCGACTCAACCGACCAAACCGACTCAACCGATCAGACGGACGGGGCGGATACGTCCGACTCGCAGGATACCTCCGGCGGGGAAGAGACGCAAACCGATTCTTCACAGGAAATTCAGCAGGACTAAGAGGAAATTTGGCATTCCATGTCGAAATGTATATTTTAATCCGGTTTTTTTACAGACCCTTCCGAATGGCGACCAGCGGCATTTAGTGAGAGGCCGGGTTTGATATAAAGAGCAAATATTCACAAGGGGGAGTTTATCAATGATGGAATTCGATACGACAGAAAAGGATTTTGCCCGCATTAAGGTAGTAGGCGTCGGCGGCGGCGGTAACAATGCGGTAGACCGTATGGTAAGCACCGGTATGCAAACGGTGGAGTTTATCGCTATTAACACGGACAAGCAGGCGTTAAAGAAATCCTCCGCTACTCAAAAGCTGCAGATCGGGGAAAAGCTGACCCGCGGTCTGGGCGCAGGCGCAAAGCCGGAAATCGGTCAGAAATCCGCTGAGGAAAGCCGGGAAGAAATTGCCGCTTGCTTAAAGGGAGCGGATATGGTGTTCGTGACAGCCGGTATGGGCGGCGGCACAGGCACCGGTGCAACGCCGGTGGTGGCTTCTGTTGCCAAGGAGCTGGGCATTCTGACCGTTGGGATCGTGACCAAGCCCTTCGGCTTTGAAGGCAAGGTGAGAAAGACCAATGCGGAAGCAGGCGTGGACGATTTGAAGCAGAACGTGGATACGCTGCTGATCATCCCCAATGACCGCCTCCTCTCCATTGCGGACAAGAACACCACGATGGAATCTGCCTTCTCCATGGCGGACGATGTATTAAAGCAGGGCGTTATGGGCATTACCGACTTGATTGTGACGCCGGCTTTGATCAATCTGGACTTTGCAGACGTAAGAACCATTATGAAGGACGCCGGCTATGCGCATATGGGTACCGGCCGTGCCAAGGGTGAAAACCGGGCGGAAGAAGCCGCTAAGGCCGCTATCTCCAGCCCGCTGCTGGAAACCACCATCCAGGGTGCGCACGGGGTGATCTTAAACATCACCGGCGGCAGCGACCTGGGACTGCTGGAGGTCAACGCAGCAGCAGAATTGATTCAGAATTCGGTTGATCCGGACGCAAACATCATCGTAGGCGCTATGATTGACGAAAGCTTCGGCGACGAATTGAGCGTAACCGTAATTGCAACGGGCTTCAGCGGAGGGGAAAACCCGGTGGTGAAGAAGCGCTTCAGCGTGGAACGTTCCTCCTCTCCTTTCTCCAGAGGGAGCGATTCCAAAGAGGATGATAACATTGACGTACCTTCTTTCCTGAGATAAGATAGAGGGTGCAGGGGGCGCCCGGAAGGGAACTGTTTTGCTGCTTCCGGGGCTTATTTCCCATCCCTTGGAAAACAAAGGCTGTTTAAAAAGACAATGGACTTTTTAAACAGCCTCTTTTGGGGCTATAGGAAAAACAGCAGAGAAAGACATATCCCCTTCTCTCCTGCAATATAGTAATAAAAGCAGGGCAACTCTGTGTGTTAGAAAGGATGTTCTCATGGGAAAGCAAACCTTCATGAAGGGAACGCTGGTGCTGATCGTGGCAAATGCGTTGACCAAGATTATCGGGCTGTTTTTCAAGGTGCCTTTGACCTATCTGCTCAACGAGAGCGGCATGGGGCTTTATAACGCTGCCTACCAGCTCTATGTGTTGTTTTTTATTGTGGCAACCGCAGGGCTGCCGGTGGCAGTCTCCAAAATGGTATCGGAGCAGCTTGCCCTCCATAACGGGCGGCAGATGAAGCGGCTGTTCCGGGCGGAAATGCTGCTCATATCCACCCTGGGGCTGGTGGGCAGCGGCGCACTGTATTTCGGTTCGGACGTGATCGCTCGCACCATCGGGAATGAGGCAATCGCACCGGGGATCCGGGCGGTTGCGCCTGCGCTGCTGTTTGTGGCAGTGATGGCAGGGCTGCGGGGTTTTTTTCAGGGAACCCAGAATATGCTCCCCACGGCTGTTTCTGAGGTGATTGAAGCGGCAGGAAAGCCGTTGGTGGGCTTTACCCTGGCGTATCTTTTGATTGACCGGGGCGTGTCGGTTGCGT
>CAKSSZ010000222.1 GCA_934489915.1 uncultured Clostridia bacterium
ATGAAAAAAGCCAGTCCGCAGACTGGCCGGGTGGAAGTGACCTCCCTTCATGGTTTTATATATGAAAACGCCGCCCATAGTCTCATTAGAGCGGTTACATCAACTAAAGATTCTTGATGACATTTCAAAGTGTTCGTGGTAGAATTATTGTGAAAAATGTCTATTATCCTCGGTTTACTGTCAAGTAATATTGTTTGGAGGGTGGAATAAATGTACAAATTCAAAACCAGCGAACAGAACAACGATAAAGCAACTGAATTTGAAACAAAGTCCCTCCTTTATCTATTGACCAAAATTAAAGGCCATAGTGGGATAAGTCTTTTTATCATCGATTGTTTTAACGATGTGACAGGTGTTGCTGAAGATTACTCTGACAGTTGGGATATTCAGTCAAAAAATGTTGCATCATTAACCCCTCGTACAGTCGGCAAAGCACTATATACGCTATTTGCAAATTATGTAAGTGACATTTCTTTCGGCCACTTTATCCTATATTTGCCACAGATTAAAGAAAGCTATGTTGAGGACGTTTCAGTAGAAACTTTTGATATTGGCAATTTTAAGAACACAAAAGTTGCTGATGTCAAGGATGGATTGATAGCTGAAATTGAACGTCGAAATGACCCGGATGTAAACGAGCCGGTTGCCCTATCTAAATTAGACCAATTTTTATCTGATGTGGTCTTTGCATTTGATAGATATGGTAAAAGCGACTATATCAAATCCATTATTGAATTCAAAAATGTTTCTAATTTAGACGCCGAGTTCTTGAATCGCATTTTTGATGAAATACGCGCACAACAAGCAACCAAAAAAATCAGAAATGTATACGGCCAAGAAGTTGCCTCAATTCAAGAAACAGAAAAACTTGAAAAAAACATCTACAGAAAAGATATCGAACTGCTTGTTGTTAATAGGGTAATCGGTAATGATTTGTTTTCCTCAAAGGGTATCCCTCTCTATTTTATTCACGAAGTCCAGGGGATGGATGAAGAGGATATCGCTGATCTAATCCAAGAGTGCCAAACCCAAATTAGCAGAACACTTTTTAACAAAAACAACAAGCGAGCGTTTTGGCTCCTGTTGGAAGAAGTGATGACGACACTTGAAAAAAATCCGTCTGCAGGTATTCGCGCTATTTTCAAAAAAATGACTGCTCAAACTAAAAACAGATTGTTCACATTAGATGAAAGCGCATTGCTCTATTTAATAGCGTTGGTAAAGGAGGGTCTGAAAAATGAGAATTCTTAAAACAGGCTGTGGAAATACACAAGAATCGTTCATAGAGGATCGCCTTACCGATGGTGTAAATGTGATTTTTAGTAACGATAACAACAAGGGAAAAACTATCATCCTTCAAGGTATGATGTATGCTTTGGGAAATGAGCCAATTTTCCCCAGCGGGTTTGACTACAAGTCATATTACTTTTATACCAGTATTGAACACAACGGAGATATATTTGAGTTTCTGCGGAAAAACAACACAATTGCTGTAAAGCAAGGAGATTGTGTAATCGTATTCCACGATATATCAGAGCTAAAGTACTTTGTTGCAAAAAATATCTTTTCACTCCCATACATTATCAAAGATGATTTCCAAAAACTTGTTGATCTCTCACTCTTTTATCAATTGTTTTTTGTCGGACAGGATCGGCGCAATCCATCCAATATCGTGAATAGCGGCTATTACAACAAGCAGGACTTTGCAAATATGCTGTATGCTCTTTCAGGATGTCTGACGCTGACAGAATCTATTGAAAAGTTAAAATTATTAAGATCTGAACTGAAAGCGTGCAAGTCTAATATTGAAGTATTGAGCAAGCGCCTAACGTTTTACCGTGAGCATCCAGAAATTGCGAGCGCAGTTTCAAGGACTGCTGATCGAGAAAACATGGAGAAAGAACGGCAGGAGTACCAAGCCCTTAATGAGGCCATTTCTGCCATGCTAAAAAAACGGGCAAGGCTAACAAATCGAAAAATCAAATTAGAAAGCCTCATTTCTGAACTTAACTCCTTAAATACACAGTTAAAAACAGGTGAAATACTTTGCCAAGACTGTGGTAGCAGCAATATTACTTATGTTAGCGGAGATTTGAGCTTTGAACTGACGAATGACTTAGTTAGAAAAAATGTCATGCGTTCAATTTCCAACTCCATAACCCTGTATGCGACTGAAATCACAGAACTGCAACAAAGAATAAATCAGAAACAAGATGAACTAAACCAAAAAATCCAAAAGACCCCTGTCCCCATTTCGAATATGTTGATATACTCTGAAACAATTCGAACATATAGCGAAGATGAAAAACGTTTGTCTGAGCTGCATGATAAGCAGGATGCTCTTGAAGCAGAAATTGAAGTGGAACAAACGCTCCAAGATTCAAATTCTCAAACACAAAGCAAAGTAAAAGCAAGCATCCTTGCCAGCATGAATTCGTTCTACAAGCTCATTGATCCTGACGGAACTCAAGTATTTAAAGATTTCTTTTCGACAAAATCTATGACATTTTCGGGAAGTGAGGAACAGGAGTATTATTTCAGCAGAACGTTGGCAATCTTCTGGCATCTCAAACACGCATTCCCAATCATCATGGATTGTTTTAGAAAAGGTGAGCTCTCCACGAAAAAAGAGAATATCATGATAGCAGAGTACCAAAAGACAGGGGTGCAGGTTATCCTATCC
>CAKSSZ010000223.1 GCA_934489915.1 uncultured Clostridia bacterium
CACGGGAAGCGGCTTATACCTATACCAGACCCTTGGAGCAATACCGGAACCCCCGGGGCGGTCAGTATCAGGCGGGGCTTTATCCGGTTTCTGCCAACGTACCCTTAGGTGCGCAAACCGGCGCAACGCCGGACGGCAGACTGGCCTGCACCCCTGTGGCGGACGGCGTATCTCCGGCAGCCGGCCGGGATCTTAAGGGGCCGACGGCGGCGGCAAACTCAGTTTCCCGTCTGGATCATTTTATTGCCTCCAACGGAACCTTATATAATATGAAATTCCATCCTTCTGCGCTGAAGGGGGATAAGGGATTGCAAAACTTTATTGCATTGATCCGTGCCTACTTTGACCGGAAGGGCAGCCACATGCAGTTCAATGTGGTAAGCCGTGAGGTATTGCGGGATGCTCAGGCGCATCCGGAAAATTATAAGAGCCTGGTGGTGCGTGTGGCAGGTTATTCCGCTCTGTTTACTACCTTGTCCCGTTCCCTGCAGGATGATATTATTAACCGGACAGAACAGACGGCATTTTAATAGTAAAGGATTTATAAGCTATGACGGATTACCTGGAAACAAAAGGACGAATTTTTGATATACAGCGGTTTTCGGTACATGACGGGCCGGGCATCCGCACCATTGTGTTTTTGAAAGGGTGCATGTTCCGGTGCCGCTGGTGCTGCAATCCGGAATCCCAGGAAAGGGCGGTACAGGTTATGAAAACCGCTGAGGGGGAAAAGACGGTAGGACGTGACGTGACCGCCGCCCAGGTGCTGGAGGAGGTGGTTCGGGATGAAGCCTACTATCGCCGCAGCGGCGGCGGACTGACCCTGTCCGGCGGGGAAGCATTGCTGCAGCCCGCCTTTGCCAAGGCTCTCTTCCGGGGGGCGAAGGAACAGGGCATTAACACGGCCATTGAGTCTACCGGTGCGGTTGCCTATGATATGATTGAGGACATCCTGCCGTGGATTGATTATTTTCTGATGGATGTGAAGCATATGAACCCGGAAAAACACCGGAAAATGGTTGGGCAGGACAATCACCGGGTGTTGGAAAATGCGGTAAAGATTGCCCGGCAGGCAGAATATTATGCGGTTCGTGTGCCGGTGATTCCCGGGTTTAACGATACCCCGTCGGAGATTGCGGACATTGCAAAATTTGCAGCGGAGTTAAAAGCAGATCGGTTGCATTTGCTGCCATATCACCGGTTGGGAGCGGATAAATACGCTGCCCTGGGGCGCACCTATTCGTTGCCGGAGCTGACGCCTCCGTCAGAGGGGCACATGGCAGAGCTTTTACGGGCGGCGGAGCAATACGGCGTTCCCTGCCAGATCGGAGGTTGACCAATGGGACAGGAAAAAATGAGAATTGTACAGGAGCTGGTGCCGGGAAAGCAAATCACACTGGCGCACATTATTGCAAACCCGGACGAGATTTTATATCAGAAGCTGGGGCTTGACCCGGCAGAGGAGCATAAGGGCGCAATCGGGATTGTGACCATGTCTCCCAGTGAGACGGCGATTATCGCCGGCGATATTGCCATCAAAACCTCCGGCGCAGAGCTGGGGTTTGTGGATCGGTTCAGCGGAACCTTGATTGTGACCGGTACCGTATCTCAGGTAGAGGAGGCGCTGGCGGGCGTAACGGATTATTGCCGTGACACCTTAGGCTTTACGGTTTGCCCCGTCACAAAAACATGAAACGGATTATTTTTATGGGAAAGAGCGGGTCAGGGAAAACTTCGCTGACCCAACGGCTGCAAGACCGCCCGGTTTCTTATCACAAGACCCAGTATATTTCTTTTCGGGACGCAGTGATTGACACTCCGGGGGAATATGCGGAAAACTGCGAGCTGGGCGCCGCTCTGGCGCTTTATTCCTATGAGGCGGATGTGGTGGGCTTAACCATCAGCGCCTGTGATCCTTTCTCTCTGTTCCCGCCGAACATTACTCCTATGGCAAACCGGGAGGTTGTGGGGATTGTGACCCAGATTGACCGCCCCGGCGCAAGACCGGATCGGGCAGAGCGATGGCTGCGGCTTTCCGGCTGCAAACAGGTATTTTGGGTCAGCTCGGTAACGGGGGAAGGAATTTCGGAATTGGTGGAATATTTGCAATAAAATTGTGTTTTTCTTTGATTTTTGCTATAAAACAAGAAAAAACAACAAAAAGAAAGAAAAAACAAAAATAACTATTGACTTTTCATTGGTTTTATGCTATGATTATAGTATCAAAATAGAAACTAAAAATCTGAACTAAAGGAGAAAAACAAATGGTATCAGAATTTGAAATCAAAAAACAAATTTGTGACATCGGCAAGCGGATTTACGACAGAGGCATGGTCGCTGCAAACGACGGTAATATCTCCGTCAAAATTTCTGACAATGAATTCTTGTGCACCCCGACCGGCGTGAGTAAGGGCTTTATGACGCCGGAATACATCTGTAAGGTTGACGCACAGGGAAATGTGCTTCAGGCGAACGGCAGCTTTAAGCCTTCTTCTGAAATTAAAATGCATATGCGGGTTTATCAGCAGCGTCCGGATGTGCAGAGCGTGGTGCATGCTCACCCGATTTACGCTACCAGCTTTGCGATTGCAGGCATTCCGCTGACCCAGCCCATTATGCCGGAAGCGGTCATTGCGCTAGGCTGCGTTCCGATTGCGGAG
>CAKSSZ010000224.1 GCA_934489915.1 uncultured Clostridia bacterium
ACCCCGAACCCGCCTTGCTTCCGCAAAGCTTGAATTTTTTTGGTAAATTCCTCTGTTTCCGAAAATCCGTCAATATTTTTCGGAATATAGTCATAAGGGAAAGCGCCGCAATCCTCCCATATAATTGAAACACGGCTGTCTACCTTGGCAATGACCGAAAGCTTCGTCCTTACAGAACCGGCGTGAAGTCCGAACAGCAGCTTCACATCTCCGAACCGTTCCAGAAAGGCAGCAGCCGTATCATTTACAAAGCGGGTTACGGTTTCAGCTACAGGAATGCCGCCGATTTCTTCTGTGGTTGCTTCGGTAAAGGATTGAAAATAAATCCCGTCGCAGCCGATTTTTGCATACTGTGTTTCATAAGTTTGCAACACCTGTTCCTGCAGCTGCTTTAGCCGGCTCATATGAGCTGCTACCGATTTATTTTCCGCACATCGGTTATCCCACCCCCAGGCATAACCCAAATAAACCGAAACACCCCGCTTATGCGCATAGGAAATCACCTCCTGAATATTAACAGGCGGAGTATCATTCCATAAAATCAATGTATTCAGCCTCAATGCCGCCATGCGGTCAATATACTTGCGATAGTCCAGCATCACAAATCCCCATGTCCACAGCCCCCTGTGCTGAATCCGAGGAGCAAAGGTTTGATCCCACTCCTTCATTGGGTCATGAAATAACCGATAAAAATAATAGGTCGGTCCCGTCATGTCGGCACATTTCGCATAAGGCAAATATTTATTCTTAAAATCTGCTGCCGCATAAAGTAAATTCACCTGATCACAAGCAGTGATCAAAATCCGCTGATACGCAGAATTGCGGGGATTTTGTCCCACCCGGATTCGATATCCGGTCAAGTCTTTTTCCTCTTTGATTTCTATGTAATTGCAGCCGGAAAGCATCTGCTCATCGCTCTGATCCGTACAGGGCAAGCTGTATTCCAGGTATGCCTGCACCGCTCCGTAGATGAGCTCCACTCCCTCGCTGTATTCTTCATAAATCATAATCCATTCTGACATTCTATCACCTCTCTTTTAGTATACAGACTTTTTCGTATGATTTCAATCATAATATTGATGTATTTTTGTTGCAATATTGACTTTTTTGTGATATGATTGTTTTGTATACAAAAAGAAAGGGGAACATGAAAGATGTTTGATAATCGGTATAAGGCTCCCTCCAAAGGAACCCCGTTTGTGGTATACCAAAAAAACTATATTCCTCAAAAGGCGAGGTTTTATCATTTACATCATCATGATGACTTTGAAATTATTTACCCTGTCTGCGGCTGCGCCCAAATGCAGGTCGGTGGTGAGGTTCAAACCGTACGGGAGGGGGAACTGCTGCTGATCCATCCTTATGAGGTTCACAGCTGGGTCACCTCCGACCGCGAGTTGGAATATTACTGTTTGGACTTTGACATAAAACAGCTTTCGCTTCCCACAGAAGCTAAGATATTGGCCGATGAAATTCGTTATCCGGCCTTACTGCGCCCTCCGCTGTCAAACAAACTAATCCCTTACCTGCGTCATGCCATTCACGCTTATACGGAAGAAGCCGTCGGATGGGAGCTGGCGGTGCGGGGGAATTTATTATTATTTTTTTCCAGCATTACAAGCCTTGCAGTTACTGCTTCGCCCAACAAAAGCAATATTTTTACCAAAGCGGTTTTGACTTTTATTGAGGATCATTATACACAGCCGATTACCTCTGCTGAAGCTGCCGCTGCTCTGTCCTACAATCAAAGTCATTTTTGCCGGCTGTTCCGCAAAAATTTTGCAACCAGTTTTTCTTCTTTTTTAAACGAATATAAAATAAAAAAGGCAAAATACTGTTTGCGGGAATATAATGTTTCTCAGGCTGCCGCTCTCTCCGGCTTTGACAATCAAAGTTATTTCTCGCAAGTGTTCCGGCAATCCACCGGAATGACTCCTTCCGCATACAAAAAACAGCTATCCCGCAAATAATGCGATATAGCTGTTCGGTTGATTTATACATTCTTTAAATTTGATATTGCTTCGTATATGCTTGATACATCCGGTCATATTCTGCGTTGTTTGTCGTCAGTTCCCGCAAAGATTCATGCAGATTCATGATATGCTCCGCTGCATCAATGGTACATACTGCAATATTGGAGCAGTGGTCTGCCGTACGCTCTAAATTATTCAATAAATCCGCCCACACAAATCCTGCCTCAATAGAGCATTCCCCCTGCTTCAGCCGAGCAATGTGCCGATCCCGCAAGCTCCGCTTCAATCCGTCAATCACCTGCTCTAACGGCTCCACCCGTTTGGCCGCCTTCAGATCATCCCGCACAAACGCCGTATAGGCCAGATCCAGCACCTCGGAAACCGCACCGCAAATGGTATCCAGCTCATGCTTGGCAGAAGCGGTAAAGGCAATATCCTTACTGTGCATTTCTTCAGCGCTTTCTAAGATATTAACGCTATGGTCGGAAATACGCTCAAAATCACCGATCACTTTTAAAAGCTTTGAAACGGTGCTGCTGTCATGATCGCTGATTTGATGTCCGGACAGCTTGACCAAATAAGTTCCCAAAATATCTTCATAATGGTCTACCTGCTCTTCCTGCTTGCGAATTTCTTCAGCGGTCTTTCTATCATAGCCGGACAGCTGCCGCAAGCTGCTTT
>CAKSSZ010000225.1 GCA_934489915.1 uncultured Clostridia bacterium
GGTAATATTTATGACGGCATTATTCCTACCCAGGATGCATCCATCGGCGGTGAATTCGGTCGTGTTATGGCTTGGGCGGACAAGTATAGAACCTTGCAGGTAAGAACCAATGCGGACACACCGGCAGACGCTGCACAGGCAAAACGCCTGGGCGCAGAGGGTATTGGTTTGTGCCGTACCGAGCATATGTTCTTTAATGAGGATCGTATTCCTGCCATCAGAGAAATGATTTGCTCCGATACCTTGGAGCAGAGAAAAATTGCTTTGGAAAAGCTGGAACCCATGCAGCAAGGCGATTTTGAAGCTATTTATGAAGCAATGGAGGGCTGCCCGGTTACCATCCGGTTTCTGGATCCCCCTCTGCATGAATTTGTTCCTACCAGTGAAGAAGATATTGCGAAGCTGGCAAAGGCGCAAGGAAAAACAGTGGAGCAGATTAAAGCAATCATTGCTTCTCTGCACGAATTCAACCCAATGATGGGTCACCGTGGCTGCCGTCTGGCAGTAACCTATCCGGAAATTGCTGAAATGCAGACCAAGGCTGTGATTAAAGCGGCGTTGAATGTGCAGAAAAAGCATCCCGATTGGACCATTGTGCCGGAAATTATGATTCCCTTGGTTGGTGAAGTGAAGGAACTGAAATATGTAAAGGACGTTGTGACCGCTACCGCTGACGCTGTAATTGCAGAAGCGGGTTCCGATATACACTATAAAGTCGGTACAATGATTGAAATCCCCCGTGCTGCATTAACGGCGGATGAAATTGCAAAAGAGGCAGAATTTTTCTCCTTTGGTACCAACGACTTGACACAGATGACCTTCGGCTTCTCTCGTGACGACGCCGGAAAATTCTTGCCGGAATACTATAACAAAAAGATTTTTGAATCTGATCCTTTTGCTAAATTGGATCAGATAGGTGTTGGCCGCTTGGTGAAGATGGCAGCAGAGCTGGGCAGATCCACCCGCCCGGATATTAAGCTTGGAATCTGCGGTGAGCATGGAGGAGATCCGTCTTCCGTTGAATTCTGCCATAAGGTTGGTTTGAATTATGTTTCCTGCTCTCCGTTCCGTGTGCCGATTGCCCGGTTGGCGGCAGCGCAGGCGAAGATTGCAGAAGAGAAATAAGAATAGAAATACAGGGGCTGTTTCCAATAGCCATTTGACTTTTGCTGCCCGATCTGAAAGTTTCGGTTTTAAATCCATTGCTGATGCTTTCTCAAAAAACCGCCGTATACGTTAGTATTACGGCGGTTTCTTTTTTTATTTAAGCCTTCGACTCCGGCTTTAAAGCGGTTTTGTACCATGAAAATAAAAGAGTGTGATAAAGTTGAAAAACAAAAAAGAATCCTATGGAATGTTCCTATGCTGCGGGCAAGTCGTTTAGTGAGCCAAAGGTATAGCCGGCTTCTTCCCATTTGGTCAGTAACTCGTCTAAGATTTCTGCATTGGTTGCCGAGGTGCTGTGCAGCAACACAATAGCGCCGTTGTGGATACGCGGCAGCAGCTTAGAAAACGCTTCATCATGGGTCGGCTGATTATCGGTATACCAATCTACATAAGCCAGGCTCCAAAAGACGGTTCGATACCCCAACTCCTGTGCCATTTTTAAATTTTCTTCGTTATATTTTCCCTGCGGAGGACGGTAAAATTTTTGCATTGGCTGACCGGTTACCTCAGTATAGAGCGCCTCCAAGTCCTGCAGCTCTTTTTCAAAGGATGCCTTGTCGGCAATCTGAGACATATCCGGATGATGAAATGTGTGGTTCCCGACAATATGCCCTTCATCGGTCATGCGTTTTACCAAATCCGGAGCACTGGAAATAAAATTGCCTACGACAAAAAATGCTGCAGGTGCATGATGTTTTTTCAAAGCGTCTAAAATGGCGGCAGTCTGACCGTTTTCATATCCTGCGTCAAAGGTCAGGTAGATGGTTTTCTGATTGGTATCCCCGGTAAAATAAGCATTGTACTGCCGAAGATATTCTGCAGTTGCATTTCCGGTCGGGGGTTCACCCGGTGTAGGGAAGGAAAGTCCCCAGTTGTCGTTGAGAACCGAGACGGACATTCCCCCACGGCACAGCCCGACTCCTGCAAGCAAAATTGCCAGCAAACAAATTCCTGCAATTAACGTTTTTTTCTTCATCACGAAGATCATCACAAGTCCCACCTTTCCTGCCGGAGCGTTCGTTTGTATTATATCCTTATGCATTCTGCTCAGATCATATGAAAATAAAATTGTTTTTTAAAAAAACTATTTACAATTATCCTGCAATATGGTAAGATAATTGAAAAGGGGGATGGTAATATGCCAATGGTTGATAAACCGATTGAGGAGCTTTTATTGTATGAAGGACGCAATCCTGCGCCGGCGGATTTTGATCAGTTCTGGGATGACGCTTTGGAAGAAATGAGACAGGTGGATCGCCAAGTGGAATTGGTCAAGGCTGATTTTCAGGCACCGGGCTGCGTGTGCTATGATTTATATTTTACCGGCGTTCGTAATGCCAGAATTCACGGTCAGCTGGTCATGCCGGAACACTGGGACAAGCCCATGCCGGCGGTCTTGCAATTTCACGGATATACCGGGTGGACAGGGGAATTTTCCGGGAAAATTGGGCTTGCATCCTGCGGGTTTGT
>CAKSSZ010000226.1 GCA_934489915.1 uncultured Clostridia bacterium
GATCTGAGGCAGTCGCTTTTTACACCGCATGTCGTATCCCTCTTTTATTATTTGATTTTGTCATCGGCGGGGTAATTTCTTCTACATTTATTCCGGTGTTTAACGAGTACTTGGAACGGGAGAGCAAGGAACGGGCGATGCGGTTTGCTAATTTGTATATTAATACCGTATTTTTACTGACGGTGTTGATTACCGCTTTGGGGATTGCGTTTGCGCCCCAGCTGATTCATTTGATTGCGCCGGATATTCCGCTACAGACCCAGGAGCTGTCCCGGGTGCTTTCCAATATTATGTTCCCGATGATCGTGTTTACCGGGCTGGCATACTCCTTTGTAGGAATTTTACAGTCTTTCGGTGAGTTTAATATTCCGTCTGTAATCAGCCTGGTGTCCAACGGATCCTTGATTTTATATTTTGTATTGTTTCAGGATCGGTTCGGCATTTACGGTCTGGCGGTTGCCATGCTGGTGGGCTGGGGCTTACAGGCGGTGATCCAGATTCCCTGGTTAAAAAAATTCGGATATCGGTATCGGTTTTGCATTTCCCTGCGGGATGAGGGGATGGGAAAAGCTGCCCGGTTGGCTCTGCCGATGCTGGTGAGTACTTGGGTGCAGCCTCTGTGCACGGTCATCAATATGCGCTTGGCCTCCGGTGTAAACGAGGGGGCGGGGATTGCGGCGCTGGAATATGCCAATAAAATTTATGTGATCATGACGGGGCTTTTTTCCTTTGTGGTGACGAATTTGATTTTTCCTTATTTATCCCGTGCCAGCGCATCAGACAGGCAGGAAGAGGTATCCGGTCTGATGGTAACGGCGCTGAAAGCCATTTCCTTTCTTATCTTGCCCATTATGACCGGTTTTATGATATTGGCAAAGCCCATTACCTGCTTAATATATGAGCGGGGGGCGTTTGGAGCGGAGGATGTGGCAATGACGTCTACCGCATTGATGTTTTATTCCGTGGGGATGCTGGCGCTTGCGTTTTGCGAATTGCTAAACAAATCCTTTTTTGCGATGCATGATTCCAAAACTCCTATGAAAACTTCCCTGCTGGGGATGGTATGTAACATGGTGCTGAGCGTTACGTTGTCCAGGCTGATGGGGTTTGGCGGTCTTGCATTGGCAACGGCGCTTTCCTCGGTTGCAAATGCTCTGGCATTGCTTTATTGTATGAAAAAGCGACAGGGGAGTATTTTCTCCGGGAATGATGTTCGGAACTTTGGCAAAATCATTGCGGCGGACGTATTGATGGCTGCCGGGATTTTGCAGCTTTCCTCGGTGATGAGCGGGTTGCCCTACGGGAAAATTACAGTGCCTGTTTTAAGCGCTATGGCAGGGGCTGCAATTTATTTGGCAGCATGTGGGTTGCTGCGGGTTTCGGAGCTACAGACAGTGTTAGCGCTGTTTCGGAAAAAGAAGGGAGAAGGCTATGAATCAGAATAGTGTGCTGATCGGCCGGCTGAAGCTATGGTTGCATCGGCTGTACCGGGCGTATGAAAAAAGCGTTTCCTATCGCATTTTACACCAGATTTACTTGTTTTTTTCCCACTGCTGGAGCAAGAGTGCGATTGTCCGGCTGGTAGGGAAAAGCTGTCGGCAGGGAAGGGGCGTGCTATGGCGCTTTTATCAGTTTCTTTTTTCCTTGCCTCAAGCCTTCGGACGAGCCGTAAAGCTGGATCTGGCAGTACGGCAAAGTCTGATTTGCGGGATGGCGTACCGTTTGTTAATGGGTGTACTCCAAGGCAATACCCGGGTGTTAGGCGTTTTTCTGAGCAGCTTTTCCATTGGGGGCATTGTAACCGGCTTTGCCACAGGGCGGCAGCTTTCCATGTATTTATTGGTTCCCTTGGCATTGGGCGTTGCACTGCTTTTGTTTCAAAAAAATCTTACGGCAGAGATTTTGCAGTCGAAAATTTTGAGGTTTATTGCCGATAGCTTTGCACTGGAGGGCTCTTGGCAGCCTTTGGCTGAGCCTGTAGAAGGCCGGTTCGGCGCTTTACTGCTTGGATTGGCAGGCGGTTGCTTAGAGACGGTTCACCCCCTCCTCGGGGGAGCGGCTGTTGTGGCTGTAATTGGCATGCTGGCAGTCTTGTATCGGCCGTTTCTCGGTGTGGCGGTAACCATTGCGGCGGCGCCTTTTCTCCCAACCATGGCGCTTGCGGGAATGGTATTGTGGACGATGTTTTCTCTAATTTTATATAGTATCATGCATCCGAAGTTTTCCTGGAAGCTGGATTGGACGGGCGCCGGGATCCTTGCGTTTTTGCTGATCACATGGCTGAGTATTTTTAGCTCCTATGCCCCTGCTAACAGTTTGATGGTAGCGGCGATTACATCTGTATTTGTGATGTTTTATTTTTGCGTGATCAACACTGCTTCCTCTTCCCAAAAGGTCTTGCTGCTGCTGAAGCTGTTTGCCATTTCCGGCTGTGCGGTGGCAATATACGGGATTTTGCAATATGTCATGGGGTGGGGTGTGAACGTCACCAATACCTGGCTGGATGAAGAAATGTTTGAGAATGTGAAGCTGCGGGTCTATTCCACCTTGGAAAACCCAAACGTATTGGGTGAATATTTGCTGTTAGTAGGGTTTGTATGCTGCGGCTTGATGTGC
>CAKSSZ010000227.1 GCA_934489915.1 uncultured Clostridia bacterium
GGAAAGTACAATGCATGAGTTGTCCGCAGTTACAGTGCTATCCATGCTGCTATACAAAAGGGAATGTAAAAGAAAATTATTTAAAGAAAAAGAAGAACTTTACTGGATTAGAAAATTTGGTGATCGTGACGCCTTCTCAATGGATGGCGGGTCTTGTAAAAGAAAGTTTTCTCAAGGAGTACCCCGTAAAAGTAATCCATAACGGAATTGATTTGTCAAAATTTTATCCCCGAACAAGAACTTTATTTAGAAAGAAATATGGTTTGAAAGACGAAACTCTTATTTTAGGCGTGGCGAGTGAATGGGGCGAACGAAAGGGGTTCAATGATTTTATCCGGCTTGCCGGAGAATTATCAGACAATCAGCGTCTTATTATGGTCGGCGTGAACGAGAAGCAGACAAAAGAACTTCCTAAAAGTATCATCACGATCAAAAAAACAAACAGCGCGGAAGAACTTGCAGAAATCTATAGTGCGGCTGATGTGTTTTTCAATTTTACCTATGAAGATAATTTTCCAACCGTTAATTTGGAGGCGATGGCCTGCGGAACCCCGGTTGTTACATACCGAACTGGCGGGAGTCCGGAAAGCATCACATATCAGACGGGAAGCGTTGTGGAACAAGGGGATTACCATACTGCCTTGGAGCTGATCGATTCTATGATGAAATTAGATCGGAATGTGATAAGAGAAAGGACTCACAAACGATATGAAGCACGGGATCGATATAATGAGTACTTGGAACTTTACCATTCGATGATTCCATCGTGTAAGTAATAAAGAAGGAACTAGCGTGAAAGAAACGAAATTATCGATTAGATGCACAGATCTGTTCATCCCATTGATGATGCTGTTTGCATTGGATTTTTTTGATTTATCGGGAATTATCCTGTCTTTGCTTCTTTTGCTTTTGTTTGGTTTTTGTGGAAAAGAAGTAAAGCTTGATAGAATGGCGTTGTTAATGCTCCTATTCTCCGCAGCGTATGGGCTGAGCATCTTTTATTTTGAAGGAGTTACGGTCGATGCAATTATCAAATATGCGATTGCCCCGTGGGGGTGCTACGTATTAGGCTTTAATATACTAAGACTAAAAAAGGATGCATCCTCAATAAAAATTTCTAAATTGCTGTTTATCGGCTTTTTTATTCATGGAGTACTGAACTTAATTGCTTCGGTGGCGCAGTTTGGAATAAATTTTAACAATAATTATAGGCAGGCATATGATTTTTGGCAGGGGCGGATTATTTCTGTTACGACGGCGGCTCTGTATTACTCACCGTTGGTGTTTTATGCTATCGGAGTGTTGCTTACACAAAATATAAGAAAGAAAAAAATATTCAGTGTTATCGTGATACTGATTTCGGCCTTCGCAACATTACTTTATCAAAATCGTACATTGATTTTGGCAGCTGTAATTGTTTTAATGGGTGGTATTGTTTCAATTTTACTTGATTCGAGCACAACGAAAAAAACAAAAATTTCCTTTCTTTTCGGAACGGGGGCCGCAATCGGAGTCATTCTTGTTGCGTGGATAACAGATATAGGCGGAATTAGATCATTTCTGCAGAATACAACATTTTATGCTCGCTTAACAGGTGCAAACGGTGAAGGACAGGATCGAACAAAAATATGGAGCAGCTTTATTTTTGGAGATGCATGGAAATACCCGTTTGGAGGAAATAGAGCTGTCTTATACAAAAATAAAGGATATGTGCATAATACATGGCTGGATATTTTTAGGAGAGGTGGAATTATACCGTTTATCTCATTTGGCCTTTTCACGCTGCTTTCCGTTAGAACTGTGTTTCTGTACGCAAAACAAAGCACAATCAAAAGCGAGGATCGTCACGCTCTCGCATTTTCAATGATAGGAATAGCAGCCATGTTTTTTGTTGAGCCTGTTATCGAAGCAAATCCATATATTTTTTATTTGCCTTTGGTCGTCATTGGACTTATGAATGGTGAGCTATATATAAATAGAACGGAGTACTTACAGTGAAACTTGTTTTTATTTCAAATTATATATCTCATCATCAGAAACCTTTTTGCGATGCAATGAAGCAAAAAATAGGCAAAAATTTCATTTTTATGGAAACAATGCCGATGGAAAAAGAACGATTGGACATGGGCTGGGAACCGATAAGGGAAAACTATGTTTTCCGCACATATGAAAGCAATGAAAGCGAGAAAAAGGCTAAAAAAATAGCGGTGGATGCAGAGATTGTCATTTTAGGTTCAGCTAGTGACAACTATATTATACCGCGTCTGAAAACGAAAAAACTCACCTTCAAATACGCGGAACGGTTTTACAAGACAGGGTTGACTTTGCGAAATCTTCCGCACGCGGCGGCAGGGGCTTGGCTCCATCACGGCCGTTTTCAGCGCTATCCGCTGTATATGCTGTGCGCAAGCGCTTATACGCCTGCGGATGCGGCGATCTTCCATAACTATGTCGGCCGAACTTACAAGTGGGGATATTTCCCGGAAGTTAAACGATATGACATGGCTGAATTGATGGAGAAAAAGCAGTCGGCTGCATCGGTCGGAGAGGAACACTCCCGGATTTCCATCCTGTGGGCCGGCAGGCTGATCGGATGGAAGCACCCGG
>CAKSSZ010000228.1 GCA_934489915.1 uncultured Clostridia bacterium
GTTTTGTGCCGTGACGGCTCTTGCCATGCGGGGCGATCTGGAATATTTTTTAATTTGCGCTATGGGCGGTGCGATGGCAATTATGCTGCTGCAGCGGGTGCGCAGCAGGATTAAGATTTTCATCTGCTGTTTACCGGTGGCTCTGTTTGAAGGCGCCATGGTTATATTTTGGGAAATGATGGAAAACAATGTGCTGCGTGACGCTTTGGTGAACGGCTTTGTCATGGCGCTTGGCGCAGTGCTGTCCGGTATTTTGGCACTGGGTATTTTGCCTGTTTTAGAAGCGGCTTTTCGTTTGCTGACGCCCTTTCAGCTGTTGGAGATGACCAATTCGGAGCATGCCCTGCTCAAACGGCTGATGACCGAAGCACCCGGTACCTATCACCACAGCCTGATGGTGGGGAATTTGGCGGAAAATGCGGCGTCTGTGATCGGTGCAGATCCTCTTTTGACCCGTGTCGGCGCTTATTATCATGACATCGGGAAGCTAAAGCAGCCGATTATGTATAAAGAAAATCAGCTGCTGGAAAATCCTCACGATGATTTAACCCCTCGGGAAAGCGCCGCTATTATCTTGCAGCACCCCTCTGACGGGGTGGCATTGGCAAAACGGTATAATATGCCGAAGCGGCTGACCGATTTTATTTTGCAGCATCACGGCAATACGGCGACCATGTATTTTTATCAGCGGGCAAAGGAGGAGGATCCCGAGACACGGATTGAGGAGTTCCGCTATGCGGGTCCCAAGCCGCAAAGTCGGGAAATTGCTTTGGTGATGCTGGCTGATACGGTGGAGGCGGCGATCCGCACCATGCGGGACGACTCCCCCGGCGCCATGGAACGATATGTGGATCAATTGGTGGAAGGAAAGCTGCGGGACGGTCAGTTTTCAGAGTGTGATTTGACCATGGCGGATTTGGAGCAGGTGAAGGCCAGCTTTGTACATACGCTGAAAGGATATTATCATAAACGAATTGCTTATCAGGAGAATCAAAATGGAAAAGATTAAAATCATAAGTGATGAAGAAATCGGGGAATTAAGCTTGCTCGAGCAGGTACTGGAAAAGGGGGCGGAGCTGGAGCGTCTGCCTTTTCAGGCGGAGGTTGGGCTGAGCTTTGTGGACAATGAAGAAATCCGTACCTTAAATCGGGAGCAGCGCGGCATGGATCGGGCAACGGATGTGCTTTCCTTTCCTATGCTGGAGCTGACCCCGGGAGAAGCGACCGCACCGGGGCCGGAGGAAACGGATCCGGAGACCGGTCGGGTGTATTTGGGCGATATTGTGATTTCAACAGAGCGGGCGCAGGAGCAGGCGGAGGAATACGGTCACAGCTTGCAGCGGGAGTTAGCGTTTTTAACGATTCACTCCTTGCTTCATTTATTGGGATACGATCATATGGAAGAGGAAGAGCGTAAGCAGATGCGCAGCCGGGAGGAAGCGGTGCTGAGCGCACTGGGATTAACGCGGGAGGAGGAAATGAATGAGTCATTTTAAATCCGGTTTTGTAACGGTGGTCGGGCGGCCGAATGTAGGAAAATCAACTCTGATTAACCGACTGGTAGGGCAAAAGGTGAGTATTGTATCCAATAAGCCGCAGACCACAAGAAATCAGATTCAGGCGGTGTATCAGGAGGAAAATTGCCAAATTGTATTTGTAGATACGCCGGGGGTGCATCAGCCAAAAAACAAGCTGGGCAATTACATGGTAAATGCAGCATTTACCGCTATGGACGATATGGATGTGGTGTTACTGATGGTGGATGTAACCCGTGATGGGGGAGAGGACGCGCTGCTTGGTCGATTGCGGGATTGTTATTCTGCAGTCATCCTGGTACTGAACAAGGTGGATTTGATTCCAAAGGAGAAGCTGTTACCGCTGATTGAGCAATACAGCACCGCCTGCCATTTTGAAGCGGTGGTTCCCATCAGTGCAAAAACCGGGGACGGCGTGGATGATTTATTGCAGGTGATGAAGGGATTATTGCCGGAAGGGCCAAAATATTTTCCGGAGGATATGGTGACCGATCAATCCGAGCGGCAGCTGGCAGGAGAACTGATTCGGGAAAAAACGCTGCGGTTTTTATCCCAGGAGGTTCCCCATGGGGTTGCGGTTGAAATTGAACAAATGAAAATGGATGGAGAGCTTTGCCGGATGAACGCAGTAATTTATACGGAAAAGGCAAGCCATAAAATGATTATCATCGGCAAGGGCGGCGCTATGATTAAAAAAATCGGTACGGCTGCCCGCCGGGATTTGGAACGGATGCTGGATTGCCGTGTTCATTTGGAGCTTTGGGTGAAAGTCAAAGAGGATTGGCGCAATAATGATTATCTGATCCGAAACTTCGGGTACGAGCAAGAATCTTAAATTTGAAAATTTTACAGAGTATTCCCCTTTCTGTTTGCGGAAAGAATAAATGCAAAGGAAGAAATACAATGGGTGTTGTCTGCGGAAAGGGGAGACTTGTCTTATGAACGAATTACAAAAATTTGCGTGGGACTGCTTTTGCAGCAGCGGCAATATAGAAGCGTTTTTGCTTTATAAGCAGGAGGAAGCGTCCTCCAATGACAGGGAGAAGCACAATGGGAT
>CAKSSZ010000229.1 GCA_934489915.1 uncultured Clostridia bacterium
GTACTGCCACATATGATCCCCTTCGCTCTCGAAAAAGTGATAATCAAAAGCCAGCTGCTCCATCCGATCCCGAAACCGCAAATTATCCTGATATAAAAAATCAGAAAAGCCGCACCACTGGTAAATTTTCGGTTTCTGATCCGCCCGATCGGCCCGTTCCGCTAACCGATATAAATCCACCGCATCCCAATCCGGCCGATCCCCTACCGCTGCACGGAAAGGCAGACTGCCATCCTCAAAATGACGCCGCACGTCACAAACAGCCGAAAACACCGCAACCCCGCCATACCGTTCCGGATAGGTCAGCGCCGCCTTCAGCGCACCGTAACCGCCCATGCTTAAGCCTGCAATAAAAGTATCCTCCCGCTTGCGGCTCACCGGCAGCAAGCCGGTAATCCATTCCGGCAGTTCCTGGGTCAGATAAGTAAAATAACGTTCGCCGCTGGGCAAATCGGCATAAAAACTCCGCCCGCCTTCCGGCATCACCACAACCAGGTTCCGCGTCCGGGCGAATAGCTCCAAGGAGCTATAACGCATCCAACAGGATTGGTCATCGCTTAACCCATGCAATAAATATAATACCTTCGCAGGCGCCTCCTCGATACAATTTGGTACCAGCACCCGCAGGCCGCTTTCCTTGCCCAGGGATCCTGCTTTTCTTGTAATCAGCATTTCAGCCATATTCTTCTCCCCTTTCGTGGTTTTATTGTATCACATTCAAACCGAAAAAACAATCTTTTTCGCAAAAATTCTCACATTTCAGAAAAATTTGTTGTATCTTGAAAGAATCTGTAGTATAATAGAAGAAAGGGACGCACCGCTTCTGAAAAGAAACGGCAGTCAGCGGTGGGAAAGGAAGTCGAATATGAGTGAAAAACAGAAATTAGAGGTTCGCATCTGCGGCCGTGATTATACTTTGGTCAGCGAGGATGCACCGGAATATGTGCAGCGCGTGGCCTTTTATGTTGACCGGCAAATGAGAGAGGTGGAGGCGACCAATCCACGGCTGAGCATCTCCATGTCCGCTATTTTAACTGCGCTGAACATCAGCGATCAATATTTAAAAGAACAGGAGGGCAACGACCGCTTGAAGGAAGAGCTTGCACGCCGGCAGTCTGTTCTGACCGCAGAGCAGGAAAAAAGCAAGGCGCTCGCATCCCAGCTCCAGGAGCTGCAAACCCGTTACCAGGCACTGCAGATTCAATATGCTAAAAAAGAAACCGAGCTGGAGGACGCTTTAAAAAATTTTGAACTCGGTTTGCAAAACAACAACGTCACCTTCGACGATCTAACCTAAATCATGAAACCAAATCTTGAGCTTTTGGCGCCTGCCGGCTCTCCCGCATCCCTTGCCGCCGCTCTGGACGGCGGCGCAGACGCAGTATACTTAGGATGCAGCCAATTTGCAAACGCCAGAATGAATGCAGAAAATTTTGATCAGCTTGCTTTATCGGAGGCACTTTCCCTTTGCCGCCGACGGGGCGTTAAGGCATATATTACAGTCAATACCCTGCTATCCGACCGGGAACTGGAAGGGCTGTATCAATATGCCTCTTTTTTGTATCAAAACGGAGCGGATGGAATCATCGTACAGGATCTCGGCGTTGCGGATTTCCTGCACCGTGCCTTTCCGGCGCTCCCCCTCCATGCCAGCACGCAAATGGGAATCTGCAACCCTGCCGGGGTGGACGCCGCCCGCAGCATCGGGTGCGTCCGTGCAGTGGCAGCCCGTGAACTGAATTGGGAACAACTGGCCGAATTATGCCGGAAAGGCTTGGAAATTGAAGTATTTGTACACGGCGCACTATGCGCCTGTTATTCCGGATTCTGCCTTATGAGCAGCATGATCGGCCGGCGCAGCGGCAACCGAGGCGAATGTGCCCAGCCCTGCCGCCTCCCCTATAAAATTGACGGTAAAAAACCGCAATGTCTTATGAGTTTAAAGGATCTAATGCTGCTGCCCCACTTAGAAACTCTCCGAAAAATCGGCGTTGCCTCCCTGAAAATTGAAGGCAGGATGAAAGGCCCTCATTATGTAGGTACCGTTACCTCCATCTATCGCCGTGTGCTGGACGGCGAACCCGTCACAAACGAATTCATTGAGCAATTAACCCGAGCCTTTGATCGGGGCGGCTATACGGATGGATACCAAACCGGCAAAGGAGCTATGTTTGCTTACACCCGCCCCTCCTCGCCGTACGGCAAGCAACCGGAACCCAAACCCGCCTTTCACCCAATCCCACTGAAAATGGAGGGGGCGCTGTGTTCCTCTCAACCGTTTGCATTAACGATGGCAGACGATAAGGGTAACCGTGTGAGGGTCACCGGTTCTACCCCTGCATTTCCGGCAGAAAAGCATCCGTTGACCGAAGAGACAATTACCCAGCGGTTATGCAAGCTGGGCAACACGGGCTATACTGCAAAAAGCTGCCGCGTTCAAACTGAGCCGGGACTGATGATTCCGTTGGGAGAAATTGCCCGTCTGCGCCGTCAGGCTTGCGAACAGCTGGATGAATTGCGCAGCCGGTCGCCCAAACGCCCTGCTCCGCCAACAGAGTTTTCCCGGGAACCTATTTCCGGTCTTTCC
>CAKSSZ010000230.1 GCA_934489915.1 uncultured Clostridia bacterium
CCCCAAGGGCATGGATGGCTCCTGCCTGCCGCTGCTCGGATATTGCAGCCGAGCCCGCCTTGGGGGTATCGTCTCCTCCCAGGGAGAAGGCCACCGGATCCCTTGCTGCTCTAACAGCTCGTAGACGCCGTACAGCGCCCCGGCTCTGCCGTCCCCGATCACTTCCAGCCGATCTCCCTCCCGCCGGAAGGTAAAGCCCTCGCCCTCCTCCGCCTTGCAGGACAGGATCACAGACGGCTCTGCGGGATTGTTGCTCACCTCAGCCTCCAGCCCGAGTTTCTGTAAGTACCGCACCAGCTCCTCTGCCGCAAAGGACAAGGTACACCGAACCCCTTCCGCCGGTTCCCGCCGGAAATCAATTTCCCCTTCCCGGTGCGCCCACAACCGATAGTGAGCCGCCGCCTCCGGGTAGGGCAATCCAATCTGTATCATGCTACCCCTCCTTGTCATAAATCCCTGCCGCTGTCCCGGTCACAATAGAGGGTCGCCGCCGGGTGCAGCCGCAGCGCCGTTGCGGGAACCGCCTCGCTGACAGGATCATAAACCGTCCGTCTCACCGCATTCCGCTTGGTTTCCCCCGGCACCATGCAAAAGAGACGGCCTGCGCTCATCAACGCCGGTACGGTTAAGGAGTATGCCTCTTTCGGCACCTCATCCAAGGTGGCAAAACACCCGTCATGCACCTGCTGCATCCGGCAGACCTCATCCAGCCGCACCCGCTTTAACAGCCGGGGATCGTGAAAATCCGCCTCTCCCGGGTCGTTAAAGGCAATGTGCCCGTTTTCCCCGATCCCCATACAAACCACATCAATGGGCGTTTGCCGGATCAGCTCCTCATACCGCTCCCCGTATGCCCCGATGTACGAAACATTCCCAAACGGCACCCGGTCGAAAATATGCTCCCGCAAATACCGCTCAAAGCTTTGGGGCGATCCGGCGGGCAAGCCGCAGTATTCGTCCATATGAAAACCGTTGACTCTCTCCCAGGGAATATCCTTCCGGCACAGTGCCGCCAGCGTTTCATTTTGAGAGGGCGCCGCCGCAAATATCACGTTGACTGTCTCCTTCGTCCGAAGCAGCCGGTGCAGCTCCACCGCAATCTCCGTTGCGGCCGCTTCCCCCAGCTCCTCCCGGCTGTTAAAAATCTTCACCTTCAAGCAATCCTTTTCCAGAGTTCTCATTCCCCTCACCCTTTCTTCAAAATATCTGTTGACAGCCGCCCACTCCCTTTGATATAATTAAATTAGTTGACAAAGGAGATGATTTTGATGAAAGAGCAGCTGCAAAATCCTTCTGTATACCGCGATCTGACCGCTCCGGTCATTGTCTGTCATCACACCCGAGAGGACGCCTTTATTTCCATCCCCCACCTGCACGCCCAATATGAAATCTACTATAACATCCAAGGCGGGCAAAGCTTTTTTATTGATAAAGTGTTTTATCAGTGCGAGCCCCACTCGGTGTTCCTGATTCCCAAAACTCAGGTACATAAGGTGGTGGTGGAAAAAAACTGCCCCTATGAGCGCTGCATCATCAACATCAATGCAGAAATTATTGAATCCCTGGCAAAGCTCCCCAACATGGCTGCCGATCAGATGGATTGGCTCAAGCTTGCCGGTCGGGGGTATCCTCAAAAGGCTACGCTGCATGAGTCTGCCCACCGTGCCTTTGTGTCGATGATTGACGACTACCTCCGTCTGCCGGAGCAAACCGGTCAGCTGCGGCGGCTCATTGTCCTGCTGGAGCTGTTAGAGCTGCTCCGGGAACAGTTTGCTCTGCAAAAGGACGCACCCGCCCCGGTGTGCGAGCCGGTCACTTTGTCCGATAAGGTGATCCGCTACATTGAGCGGGATCCGGCGCAGCCGTTCACCATCAAGGAGATCGCCCAGGCTCTGTTCGTGCATGAAAATTATCTATGTACCCGCTTTAAGGCGGAGACGGACATGACCGTCAATCATTATATTATTCTCCGCAAGCTGGCGGAGGCAAAAAAGGTACTGTATCGGGGGGGAACGGTGAAGGAGGCTTGCTTTACCTCCGGGTTCCAGAACTATTCCAACTTCATCCGCACCTTTAAAAGCAAGGAGGGCTATCCTCCCAGTCAATTAAAATCCCTGACCACTCCTTTGTAATTATTATATAAAAAAACGGCTTCACTGTAAAGTATTTTTGTGAAGTCGTTATTTTTTGCATAGAATTTCATCCTTTTTGGAACAATGTATTGCAAATTCTAAGCTGGGGAGGGGGTCACCATGGAAGAGGAACAAATCACCTTTACCCAAGGGGGGGATTTCACTCTCACCGGCAGCTTTCACGGAACCGTCGTTGTAGATACGGAGGAACAGATAAAGCTGCAGCTGCAAAACGTATCGGTCACCTCGGAAACCGAGCCGTGTATCTTCGTAAAAAACGCAGATCGGGTCATCCTCTCTGCGGAGGAGGGCACCCAAAACACCTTCACCGCAGAGCAATGCGAAACAGCAGCCCTCTATGCCAAGGATGATCTGGTTCTTCAAGGCTCCGGAGCGGTCACGGTCAATGCGCCTGCCGGTCATGGGATCAAGGCG
>CAKSSZ010000231.1 GCA_934489915.1 uncultured Clostridia bacterium
GGCTTCTTCCCCGGTGGTAACGGTGGATAGATGCTCGTATCCCAAGGAGGAGAGAAGCTCTGCCAGCCCGGTTTTGTTTTTTTCAGACCCTGCAATCAGCAAAACAGTTTCATTCACAGATGGCACCCCCCTTTTCTTAATTACATCTATTATATACAACAAATAAAGAAATGTCAAGTGATTTTGCATTTTTGAATGATAGAACTTGCAAAAAAATCACAAAAAGGCTTTTTATCTGTTAAAATGTGTTATTTTGGTGTTGTTTTTGCAAGTTTTGTTGTACAACTTGCGAAAAACGAAAAAAATTCAAAAATTTTTTTAAAAAAGGGTTGACAAATGAAGCGGATGGGTATATAATGGGAACATGAAATAGCAAAGGCGCTATGAATCCTGTGGATTCGTGGCGCTTTTCTTTTTTAATTCCTTTGTTATATATTTTGATAGGGGGTATTCACATGGCAACGATTTCAGAAGTATTTGGCACAATGGTTTTTAATGACAGTGTGATGCAGGAGAAGCTGCCCCATGATACTTACAAGCAGCTGAAAAAATGCATTGCAGAAAACAAAACGCTGGATCGCAGCATTGCCGACGTGGTAGCAAACGCCATGAAGGATTGGGCGATTGAAAAGGGCGCAACCCATTACACCCATTGGTTCCAGCCCTTGACCGGCGTTACCGCAGAAAAGCACGACAGCTTTATTTCACCTTCCGGCGATGGCAGAATCATTATGGAGTTCTCCGGTAAGGAATTGATTAAGGGCGAGCCGGATGCGTCCAGCTTTCCTTCCGGCGGTCTGCGGGCAACCTTTGAAGCCAGAGGATATACCGCATGGGATCCAACCTCCTATGCATTTATTAAGGATGGAACCCTTTGCATTCCTACGGCGTTCTGTTCTTACGGCGGTGAAGCGCTGGATAAGAAAACCCCGCTGATCCGCTCCATGGAAGCGTTGGATAAACAGGCAAAACGGATTTTGAAGCTGTTTGGTAAGACTACTGCCCGTGTGGTGACTACAGTAGGTGCGGAGCAGGAATATTTCCTGGTGGATAAGGAGCTGTACAATCAGAGAAAGGATTTGATTTTCACCGGGCGTACCTTGTTCGGCGCAAAGCCCCCGAAGGGGCAGGAGCTGGAGGATCATTATTTTGGAATGATCAAGCCTCGGGTTTCTGCTTATATGAAAGAACTGGATGAGGAGCTTTGGAAGCTGGGTATCTTAGCGAAAACCAAGCATAACGAAGTAGCTCCTTCCCAGCATGAGCTGGCGCCGATCTTTACCAGCACCAACCTGGCTTCTGACCAGAACCAGATTACCATGGAGATTATGAAGCGTGTGGCGAATCGTCATAATCTGGTTTGCCTGCTCCATGAAAAGCCCTTTGCAGGGGTGAACGGCAGCGGCAAGCATAACAACTGGTCCCTGTCCACCGAGGAAGGGGAAAACTTGTTGGATCCGGGCAAAACGCCTTATGAAAACGCCCAGTTTTTACTGTTCTTAAGTGCTGTGATTAAGGCGGTCAATGAACATCAGGATTTGCTGAGACTGTCCGTAGCCAGCGCCGGGAATGACCATCGGTTAGGCGCCAACGAAGCGCCGCCGGCGATTGTATCCATGTTCTTAGGGGAGGAGCTGACCGAGATTTTAGAAGCGGTGGCAAACGATACCTCTTACGACGGACATGAAAAGGTAAAAATGGAGCTGGGGGTTCACGTTCTGCCCAAATTCTCCAAGGATTCCACCGACCGGAACAGAACTTCTCCCTTTGCTTTTACCGGGAATAAGTTTGAATTCCGTATGTTAGGCTCCAACCTGTCCATTGCAGGTCCCAACATAATTTTAAATACCATTGTAGCGGATGTTTTGTCGCAGTTTGCGGATGAGCTGGAAAAAGCCGATGATTTCACCACAGAGTTAAACGAGCTGATTCGTAGAAATTATAAAGAAAACGAAAAGATCATTTTCAATGGCAATAACTATTCTGACGAATGGTTGGTTGAGGCGGAAAAGCGCGGATTGAAGAACCTGTTGACCACAGCGGACGCAACGCCTTACTTTGAAACGCCGGAAAACATCGCTCTCTTTACCCGCCACGGTGTGCTGACCGAAACGGAAATTCATTCCCGGACGGAAATTTTGCTGGACAACTACTGCAAGGTGCTGAACATTGAAGCGCTCACCATGCTGGAAATGGCGAAGAAGGAAATTCTGCCTGCGGTGCTTGCCTTCAGCAAAGAGGTGGCAGATACGGCGCTGACGAAAAAGCAGCTGTCCTCCGGCTTCTCCACCGAAGTGGAAGAAACGTTGGTGAATAAACTTTCCTCCTTGCTGGGCTGCCTGCAAAAGAAGATCGACAAGCTGGATGAAGTGATGATCCATACCAAGGAATACGAGGATGTAAAGGAAGCGTCCCAGTATTATAAAAACAGCGTGTTTACCGCAATGCAGGAGCTGCGGGCGGTGGCAGACGAGCTGGAAGTGATCACCGGCAAGCAGTATTGGCCCTTCCCCAGCTACAGCGATTTGCTGTTTAGCGTAATGTAAGGATATTG
>CAKSSZ010000232.1 GCA_934489915.1 uncultured Clostridia bacterium
TCGGCGCTTTTACTGCAACGCCGGCGGCGGTTTCCTTTTCGCCGATTGCGTCGGCAACAGAAACGTCTACGATGGTTCCCATTTGCTTTTTTAATTTGGGATCATATACATTTCCCGCTTTTTGCAATGCCTTTACGGAATAATCCCGCACGCCCTTCAATTCTACAGTATATTCAATTTTTGTAGCAGATAAGTTTTTGGTTCCGGAAAAGCGGATCCCAATCCCCACTACACATAAAATCAATAGGCAAAGAATGACGATATCAACCGGATGTATTTTTTTCATTGTACCTCCTCCTGATTCTTCAAATCGCTATGAATCACATAGCCGCTCACTGCATAGCCCCGGCCTTTGACCGTGAACTCCGCTCCCACCCGAATGGGAGTACTGCCGGCAGTAATGGACATATCGCTGACGGCTGCATCCGCTTCACAGGTGACCTTTAACGCATACCGATCCGGCAGCTCCGTTTCCACATAGCGGCCATCAATGCTGTCAAACACCGTCTTTTTTGCGGGCGCATAGGAAACGTCAGTTACAACGCTGCTATCCGCTCCGTTTACACCGATATTCACCTTGTCGCCAACCTGCACTGCCTGGGTTTGCTCCCAGATGGCGTCATCATCCTCTACCGTATAAACAATCTTAGAGGCCTGAGAGGACTGCTCCGCTCCCGAGGCGCCGCGCAGCTTCGTAAAGCCGACCCATCCGACGGCAACAATCACCAGTATAATGAACACATCTAAAAAATGAATCCGTTTCATTGTTTCCCTCCTATCAAATCCAAATAGACCTGTTGTATTTCTTCCGCATACCGTTTTGCTGTAAAAGTAGATTGAAAAATATCCTTAGCTCCTTGGCTCATTTGCTCATAAGCCTCCCGATCGGTCAACAGCCGTTCCAGGCAATCCGCCATAGCGACAGGATTGCGGGCAGGAAACAGCAAGCCGTTCCGTTCCGGGAAAATCACCCCCGGGTTCCCGCCAAAATCGCTAACCACCGCCGGTTTCCCCAAACACATCCCTTCTAACAGCGCCATGCTTGTGGCTTCCGTTCCAAAGGACGCATTGGCAGAAATATCGGTAATATTCACGATCCCCCGAACATCCTCCACAAAGCCTACCAGCCGAACTGTATCCTCCAAGCCTTCTGCTTGTATTTGCTCCCGCAATGCGCTTTCACTTTCTCCGGTACCGGCAATCAATACCAAAGGCTTTCGCCCCCGCTGCCGTAAAATCCCCGCAGCAGTAATCAAATCGGCATGTCCTTTGACCGGCGTTAATCGGGCTAAAATGGAAATTACCTTTTGCTGCGGATCAACCTGATAGGCTTTTCTGACTTTGGCTTTTTCCGCCTCGCTCATCGGTAAAACCGGTTGAATTCCATTCAAAATTACCTGAATTTTATTGGGGTTGACTCCGCAATCCGTCAAATTCTTTTTTGCCGCTTCCGCAACGGCAATAATACGGTCTGCCAAGAAATTATTGACTGCCCCGTTGATTACCTTACCCAGCCCCTTTGATATTTTAGGCGACGGCTCAAACACACTGTGCCTGGTATAAACAATTTTACATCCGCCGCACAGCTTCGCCGCCACACGGGCAGACATACTGGCGTGCGTATGCACAATCTGCGGCCGTTCCTCCCGAAAAATCCGTTTCAAGGAAGCAATTCCTTTGCGCCCCAAAGAGGTTTCATTGATTCCGTCCGCTTCAATCACACGTACCCCCAGGTTCAAAATTTCATCCCGCAGCAGACTGTTTTTTGGCAAGACAACCGACATGTCAAACACAGAGCGGTCATATTCTTTCAAAAAAGTAAGAATACATTTTCCGGCACCGCCGATGTTGGTATCACTAGAAACCTGAAACACTTTGATCATAAGTTTTCTCCTTTCCTGCATGGTACAGTGCCATAGCCATCCCGACTACCGCCCAGAAAATCAGCATAACACGGTAATTATAAAAAACATAATCAAAAATGCCCTGGAATAAATATGCCGCCAAACCGCACCCTACAGCCGCAGCAATCCTTTTTTCGGAAGGTCCCGTCCTTCCGCAATCGGATAAGGCGCGCACCGTCATCCAAACAATCCCAAAAAAGAGAAGCACTGCAGGCAATCCGGAATGCACCATCATTTGCAGATATAAATTGTGAGAATGAGGCGCTACAATCGCATTGTAAGAATAAAACGGATATACACTGTTGTAAGCCAGCTCGCCCATTCCTACCCCGCTGATCCAAAAATCCCGCAGCATACGGATGGTTCCCAGCCAGATAAAAACACGGTAGGAGGAAGAAGAGTCCTCCAAATTACCAATACTGGAAAACCGATTGATAATGGATTGCGGAAGCACAAAGGGCAGCAGCACCAAGCCCAAGGGAAGAAATCCCCACAGCCGGCCGCAGGTCAGCGTCACAAACAGAGCAGCCCCAACCATCAGCCCTAACCAGCAGCCACGAGACTGTGTTAGAATCAAACAGAGGAAAATTGCTATCAGCATACCAC